>CACYEU010000136.1 GCA_902773445.1 uncultured Lachnospiraceae bacterium
GATCCTTATTAAATACGAATTCATCGGGCAAATGTCCGGTCTGAAACTGATCGACCAGATCGGACAGATCGTCGGCCGGGTAGACATGGACTCCATCGATCAGAACAGCTTCGGCGCAGTTGGACCGAGGCAGCAGAAAATGACGAATTCCGGCTTCCTTTGAAGCGCAGACGATCGGCAGAATGCCGTTGACGGAACGAACGGTACCGTTCAGCGACAGTTCGCCGCAGATCATGATGCTCTCCGGGAACGGGAGACGGCAGAGAGACAGCTTTTCCAGAAGCGACAGCGCGATCGCCAGATCAAAACCTGTCCCGGTCTTTCTGAGATCGGCGGGCGACAGATTGACGATGATCTTTTTCGGCGGCAGTGTAATACCGCAGTTTCGGATCGCGCATCGTATCCTTTCAGCTCCTTCACGAACTTCACCGGACAGATTGCCGACCATATGGATGCCGGGAAGACCGCCTGAAACGTCGGTTTCGACATCGATCAGATCAACAGTCAGTCCGCGGATCGAGGCAGATAACAGTTTCAAATCGGACATGGATTCTTCCTTTCTTAAATGAGAGGCGGCGCATGCGGACAGTATTCCGCAGACAATCATGTACGGGGGAACGCATATGAAAACCTGAACGTGACCAACGCCGCCATCACTATCTATATCATTTTTACGAATTTAAAAACAGTCGATATTTTCGACATTTATCGACGTTTTTCGACACTGATCGGGCGAAATGCACTCTGCAGAGCAAGGGCTCATTTCATTGACAAACCTATGCTCTGGATTCATAATTGAATTACACTGATGTATGATTCAAAGAGGAGGTCTATATGCTTGAAGCTGCTAAACTGACTGAGCTTAAGAAGCTGTCTCTGGAGATCAGAATTGCAATTCTTGAAGCAATCGGATCACTCGGAGCAGGACATCTCGGCGGCGCGCTCTCGATTGCCGATGCCTTGGCTGTTCTATACGGAGAGATCATGAAATATGATCCCGCTGATCCCGGGATGGAGGATCGGGACAAGGTTGTCTGTTCAAAGGGACATGCCGGACCGGCGCTGTATGCGACGCTGGCCGTCAAGGGGTTTTTTCCGTACGAGATGCTTAAGACACTTAACCGGCCGGGGACACATTTGCCGAGCCACTGTGACAGACTGCTGACCCCCGGCATCGATGCCACAACCGGATCACTCGGACAGGGAACATCGGAGGCCGTCGGGATGGCGCTCGGCGATAAGCTCAAAGGCTTGAAATGCCGCACATTCCTGTTTGTCGGAGACGGTGAATCCAACGAAGGTCAGGTCTGGGAAGCCGCGATGTTTGCCGGAGCAAAGAAAGTCAACAATCTTGTCTGGCTGATCGATGACAACAAAAAACAGCTTGACGGACGCACGGCCGATGTCCTTCCTGTGTTTGACTTTGTCGAAAAATTCAAAGCTTTCGGCTTTGACGCTGTCCGTATCGACGGCAATGATCTTGAGCAGCTTTATGAGGCGCTCAGCGCCGAAGCAGGCGATAAACCGCGTGCGATCATTCTCGATACGGTCAAAGGAAAAGGAATCAAAGAAATCGAAGAAACTGAGTTTAACCATTCGCTCGGCGGCGATGAAGCAACGTTTGAAAGATGGAAAGACGGGCTTCGCAAAGAGCTTGAAGCATTGGCATAGAAAGGGGAGGTGCATACTGATGAAGATTATCTACAACGGCGAAAAAGACCGTGCATTCAAAGAAGTATACCCTGAAGTGATCCCGGCTCTGTGCGAAGAGGATCCGAGAGTCGTCTATCTTGATGCGGATCTTATGAATTGTATCGGAATGCTGAAATGGGCGAACGAGCATCCCGACCGGGCGTTTGACTGCGGTATTGCGGAGGCCAACATGGCAGGAATTGCGGCAGGCCTCGCGTCAGTCGGTTTTAAACCGATCATTCACACGTTTGGTCCGTTCGCGTCAAGACGCTGTTTTGATCAGGTATTCCTGTCGGCCGGATATGCTCACAATGATATCACAGTGATCGGTTCCGATCCCGGCGTCTGCGCTGCGCTGAACGGAGGTACACATATGCCGTTTGAAGATGTGGCATTGTACCGCACGATTCCGACGGCGACGATTTTCGATATCGCTGATACAGCTCAGCTTGCGGACCTGTTAAAGCAGAGCGTTAACATGAAAGGTGTTAAATACTTCCGCGTCAACCGAAAGAATAATATCAAAGTCTATGAGCCCGGCAGTCATTTCACAGCCGGAAAAGGTATCGTCACGAAAGAGTACGGCTGTGACGCTGTCATCTTTGCCAGCGGCATTATGCTCGGAAAAGCGATGGAAGCGGCAGACAAGCTTCACGGCGAAGGAATCGACGTTACAGTTGCCGATCTGTTTACGATCAAACCGCTCGATGAAGAACTTGTCATTGATCTCGCCGGAAAATGCGGCGCGGTCGTTACAGCGGAGAATCACAATCGCATCGGCGGCCTGACAAGCGCAGTCTGTGAGTGTCTGGCAATGAACGCCCCGACACCTGTCAGCTGCGTGGCAGTCGAAGACGAATTCGGTGAAGTAGGTCCGCAGGATTATCTTGAAGAGAGATTCGGACTGACAACAGACAGGATTATCACAAAAGTCAAAGAAGTTATTGAGAAGAAGTAAGACAGACAGATGCGGCGTATGATCGGAAAAATGAAAAGAAACGCGGGGTGGGTCATTCTCACTCTCGCGCTTCTTTTTATTCAGGCTGCCTGTGACCTGCAGCTGCCGGATTACACCTCAAAGATCGTCGATATCGGTATTCAGCAGAAGGGTATCGAAGACGCGGTCCCCAATGTTGTCAGTGAATCGACATATGAGGAGCTGATCGCGGTATCCGATCCGACAACCGGAAAGATGATTAAAGAATCTTACCGAAAGGATGACAGCGGTTACAGTCTGCGGAAGATCAGCAAAGATGAGCGGCAACAGCTCTCTGAAGCTATCAGCGGTTCTGAACTTATTCTGGCATTCGCCAGGGCAGAGAATGTTGATCTGTCACAGATGAGTCCTGAACAGATCAATGCGCTGACAGAGAGTTTCAGGGGACGTCTCAAAGAGTATCCGGAGATGATCGAAAGTCAGTACGCGATCGCGTTTGTCGCCGGCGAATATGAATCGCTCGGTATCAATACTGACGCGATGCAGCGGTCATACATGCTGACGACCGGAGCCAAGATGATTGGCATCGCGTTCATCAGCGTGGTCGCCGCGATCATCGTCACGTTTCTGGCCAGCCGAATCGCCGCGATGCTTGCGCGTGATATCCGAAAAGAAATCTATCAGAAAGTCTTATCGTTCTCATCTGCTGAGATGAACCGCTTCTCAACAGCATCTCTGATCACGCGAAGCACCAATGATATACAGCAGGTGCAGATGGTTACGATGATGCTGTTCAGGATCGTTGTCTTTGCGCCCTGTATGGCAACAGGCGCTTTGATCAAAGTCTCTCAGACCGGATCATACCTCAGGTGGATCCTGGTCGTAGCCGTTGCAGCGACCGCCGCGATCGTCGTGTTGATTTTCGCGTTGGCGATGCCGCGCTTTAAAGTGCTCCAGAAAAAAGTCGACAGGATCAATCTGATCGGCCGGGAAATGCTGACA
This sequence comes from uncultured Lachnospiraceae bacterium, assembly GCA_902773445.1. Lineage (GTDB taxonomy): Bacteria > Bacillota > Clostridia > Lachnospirales > Lachnospiraceae > RUG842. The sequence goes on from CACYEU010000136.1 coordinate 3,632, forward strand.
GGCGTACCGGTGGTAAGAGCTTTTCAGACTGAACATCATGAGGAAGAGAGATTCGATGAAGCCAACACGGACTTCAAGCGGACCAATCTGTTCGTAAGCCGCCTGATGGCAGGTATGATGCCTGCGATGATGCTGGTCATGAATCTGGTCTCTGTCCTGATCATTTATTCAGGTGCTAAGGGGATCGATCTCGGCAAACTGCAGGTCGGCGACATGATGGCGTTCATGCAGTACGCCATGCATGTGATCATTTCATTCCTGTTCATCTCATCGATCGCGATCTTTATGCCGCGTGCGTCGGTAGCGGCTGAACGTATCTTCGAAGTGCTCGATACGGTTCCGGTGATCGATGATCCTGAAGAACCGAAACCGGCCGACGGGAAACTGAAGGGCACACTCGAATACGACGACGTGTCATTTGCCTATCCGGATGCCGGGGAGAATGCCTTAAGTCATATATCGTTCAAAGCCGAACCCGGCCAGACGATTGCGTTTATCGGTAGCACCGGCAGCGGCAAGTCAACGATCGTCAGTCTGCTGATGCGTTTTTTCGATGTGACCGGCGGATCGATCCGTATCGACGGAACTGATATCAGGGATTTGAGTCTTAAAGATCTGCGTTCGCGCATCGGGTATGTCCCGCAAAAAGCGGTGCTGTTCTCCGGCACAGTCAGGTCGAATCTTGAATTCGGGTCTGATACCGCGGATGATGATTTGATGCGGCGCGCTGTCGAAATCGCACAGGCAAGTGATTTTGTCTTTGAAGAGGGCAGAGGATTTGACGGCGAGATTTCCCAGGGCGGAGCCAATGTGTCAGGCGGTCAGAAACAGCGTCTGCAGGTGGCGCGCGCGATCGTCAGGCAACCGGAATTCTATGTATTTGACGACAGCTTCTCCGCGCTCGATTTCAAGACTGACTCGATGCTCAGAAAACGCCTGCATGAAGAGTGCAGCGGCGTCACGACGCTGATCGTCGCTCAGCGGATCTCTACGATCATGAATGCGGACTGTATTATTGTTCTCCATGAAGGAAGAATGATCGGCAAGGGGACGCACGAAGAGCTGATGGAGACCTGCGATGCCTATCGCGAGATAGCGCAGCTGCAGTTGTCTGCGAGAGGGGAGGAAGACCGATGAGTCCGCGACAGACTAAGCGGCGCGGCGGTCCGAGAAGCCCCGTCATTGAAAAGCCGCAGGATTTTAAAAAGTCAGCTGTCAAACTGATGCGCTATATGAGCCGCTATAAGTGGTCACTCATTCTGATGGGGATCACAGCCGCGGCCGGCACGGTATTTACGATCGTCGGTCCGAAGATCCTCGGAAATGCCACGACTGAACTGTTCAACGGCTTGATGAACAAGCTGAAAGGCACCGGAGGGATCCGATACGATGTCATCGGAAAGATCCTGCTGACAGCTCTGACTCTTTATGTGATCAGTGCCTTATTCACATTGATTCAGGGTATCGTGATGGCTCAGATCGCCAACAATGTCAGTTACGAGCTGCGCCGTGACATTGCGGCCAAGATCAACAGGATACCTCTTTCGTATTTCGAGAGCCGTCCGTACGGCGAGGTGCTGTCCAGGATTACCAATGACGTCGATACACTTCAGCAGGGAATCAATCAGAGCATCACGCAGCTGATCACATCCGTTGCGACGATCATCGGTGTCTTTGTTATGATGATGTCGATCAATGTCCGGATGACACTGGCGGTCCTGATCATGCTTCCGCTTTCGGCCCTTACGGTTTCCGTGACGACAAAGCATTCACAGAAATACTTCCGGGCGCAGCAGGATTATCTGGCTGATGTCAACGGACAGATCGAAGAAATCTTCGCCGGTGAAAGTGTCGTCAAGGCATTTAACAGGGAGGAACAGTGCCTTGATGAATTCGACCGGTCAAATTCCAAGTTATATGAGAGTGCATGGAAGTCACAGTCGATTGCCGGAATCATGAGACCGCTGATGATCCTGATCGGTCATCTCGGCTATGTGACAGTCGCGGTTCTCGGAAGCCTGTTCGTCGTGCGCGGATGGATCGCTGTCGGCGATATTCAGGCATTCCTGCAGTATACACGAAGTTTTACACAGCCCATTCAGACGATCGGAGAGATCGTCGCGATGATCCAGTCCGCGACAGCGGCATCCGAGAGAGTCTTTGAATTTCTTGAGCTGGAGGAAGAAGACCAGACAGTCGATGGCGCTGTCGATCCTGCCGGATTGAGCGGAAATGTCAGATTTAATCATGTGAGTTTCGGCTATGATCCGGACAGCATCATTATTCATGATTTCTCTGCCGATATCAAAAACGGCCAGAAGATTGCGATCGTCGGCCCGACAGGAGCCGGAAAAACGACAATGGTCAAACTTCTGATGCGCTTCTATGATGTCGGAAGCGGATCGATCGAGATCGACGGATGCGATATCAGAAAGATCAACCGGACAGAGCTTCGTTCGCTGTTCGGAATGGTTTTGCAGGATACATGGCTCTTTGGCGGAACGATCATGGAGAACATCCGGTACGGCAAGCTGGACGCAACGGATGAAGAAGTCAGGAATGCGGCTCGCGCTGCGCATGTAGAACACTTTATTCTTCAGCAGCCACAGGGTTATGAGACATTGATCAATGAGGAGATGAGCAATATTTCCCAGGGCCAGAGACAGCTTCTGACGATCGCGCGGGCGATCCTTGCGGACAACAAGATCCTGATTCTCGATGAAGCGACGTCGTCGGTCGATACATGGACAGAGGTCCAGATCCAGAAAGCGATGGACCGACTGATGCAGGGAAGGACCAGTTTTGTGATCGCCCACAGACTGTCGACGATCAGAAATGCCGACTTGATCCTGGTCATGAATCACGGCGATATCGTTGAGCAGGGTACACACGATGAACTGATGGATCAAGGCGGTTTTTACAGGGAACTGTATGAAAGCCAGTTCGAAGCAGAGGACATTACAGCGTAAACTGTCAGAATAAAAGTTATTTTACAAGTAAATATATGCAATATTCAGACAAGAAAAACCACAGTATTTGTGGATTCGTTGATAAAAATGTTGATAACTCCCCAAAAACAGGACTTATCCACATATTTTGACAGTTTTTCTACAATGAAATGTATAAATTTCTTCAATATATTTTACACTATTATCTGACAATTTGAACTAAAAAAGCGATAAATTCGTTTTGGTGTTTGAATATTAGGCAACCAGACTTCAAAATTTAAAATAATTGCGGCAACGAATTGGAAGTTAAAGAACATATTCAACGCTAAAGACATAAAATAATTTCTATTCGATACAAGACAAAAGATTATTAAATTTCCCTTGCATTTAGGTAAAACGTGTGTTATCATAGCAACGCTGTGAAAAAAGAGTATCTTTAGATGAGGTGATAGAAATGAGAGAAGGAATCCATCCGGAGTATCAGGAAGCTGTTGTAACCTGCAACTGCGGTAATACTTTTACAACACGGTCGACCGCCAAGAGCATCCACGTCGAGATCTGCTCTAAGTGTCATCCGTTCTATACCGGACAGCAGAAGAGTACCCAGGCTCGCGGACGTGTTGACAAGTTCAACAAGAAGTACGGATTTGATAAGTAATCCGCGATATGTTTGTATTTGACAGGGGGCTGTCGCACTGATGCGGCAGCTCTTCTTGTATTCATTCTACGATTCTAAAAACTGCTGATCTGAATTCTATGGGGGATGTTTTAATGCAGTATTCCGGTATCGGAGGACAGGCCGTCATCGAGGGCGTCATGATGCGCAATGAAAAACGTTATGCGATTGCGTGCCGGCGTGAGGACGGCACAATGGTCGTCAGGGATTATCATGTCGGCCGTGAGTTTTCAAAACCGTTTAAACGCATTCCGTTTGTCAGAGGGTTCTTCGCATTCATCGATTCGCTTGTAATCGGCCTCAAGGTCCTGAACCTGTCATCCGAGATCTATCTTGATGAAGACAGTGATCACGTCAGTTCATCTGACGGTGCGGAGGATGACCAAAAGTCCGGCAATACAGGCCTGATCGTTACGATCCTGTCGTTTGCGGTCGGACTGATTCTGGCATTTGGTCTATTCACGGTTCTGCCGTCGGCTCTCGCCGGGTTCGTGCCCGGGATCGAGCATCGCTTTGTTTTGCGCGCAGCGATCGAAGGAATCTGCAGGATCGCAATTTTCATCGGATATCTGTTTCTGATCTCAAGAATGAAAGACATTCAAAGGGTGTTCTGTTATCACGGAGCAGAGCATAAGAGTATCAACTGCATTGAAGCAGACTTGCCGCTCGATGTCGAACACGTTAAGACTTGTCCGACTGCGCACCGGCGCTGCGGAACGAGTTTTCTGTTCTTTGTCGTGATCGTCAGCGTGATCGTCGGCGTTTTTATCCGTGTCGATACACTGTGGCTTCGCGTCCTGATCAGGCTGCTGCTTCTGCCGTTGGTCAGCGGCATCTCGTATGAAATACTGCGTCTGGCCGGAAGGAGCGACTACAGATGGGTCCGCGCCTTGTCGGCTCCGGGACTTTTGCTGCAAAAGCTTACGGTCAAAGAACCGGATGATTCGATGATCGAGTGCGCGATCGCATCAGTCGAAGCTGTGTTTGACTGGCGCAGCTGGCAACAGGAGACATTCGGGAAAACGAAATGACCGTAAAAGAGATCTTTCAACTTGGCAGAGAAATGCTGACGCAGTCAGGAGTTCCTGATGCGGAATATGATGCATTCTGTCTTTTATCGTTTGTAACCGGCTGTGACAGAGCATTCTTTCTGACTTATCCCGATCACAGAATGAGCCCTGATCAGGCGGACAAATACTTAGATCTCTGCGGAAAGCGTGCCGGCCGCATACCGCTTCAGCATCTGACCGGTTCACAGGGTTTCTACGGGCTGGACTTTGAAGTCGGGCCTGATGTACTGATTCCGCGCTACGACACTGAAGTATTGGTCGAGACCGTTCTTTCCTATGCCGGAAATATGATCGGAGGATCGATCATTGACGTCGGTACCGGAAGCGGCTGTATCCTGGTCACATTGCTTCACGAGCTGACGAAGCGGGGGAACTGGTCCGGTATCGGCCTTGATCTGTCCGATAAAGCTCTGGCTGTCGCCAGGAAGAATGCGCGTAAACATGGAGTAGATGATAAAACTGAATGGCTCAGATCACATCTGTTTGCGATGGTCAAAGACAAAAAGGCAGAGATCATCGTGTCAAATCCACCTTATATCCCAACTTCTGATATCAATCATCTGA
>CACYEU010000137.1 GCA_902773445.1 uncultured Lachnospiraceae bacterium
CCGTCGGGATCATTGTATGAAAGCATCGCCATCTGATAACCGTCATCAAATCCCGCCGGAGCCTCCATGACAAGCTGTGCCCTGCTGACTCCTCTGTTGATCGTTCCGTATGTCATTGTTCATCTCCTTCTTCTATTGCTTACGCAGTTTCTTTTCCGGTGTTATCAATGATGCGGCGGCATCCGTTCTGATGCCCATGTTCCGCTTCGAAGCAAATGCCTCGACGATCAGCTCCTCCTCAGACTGCCTGACGGAGCATGAAGCGCCGGCAAACAGCAGCAACTTCCCGTTTGTACGTTCGCTGAAACTCTCCTTAGCCAGATTCTGATCCTCGCTTCTGATTCGTTCCTTGCCGACCTGCGCCGCCTCAAAAGCTGCCCCGATCAACACGTTTTTATCGTGATAGTACAGTCCCGCAAAGATCAGCAGCATCGCACTGATCAAAATGACCCACGTGATGACCGCCGCCTCGGGTGTCGTCACGGCGGACACTCTTTTTCTGAGTGATCTCATGGCAAATACCTCCTGTTTCAGACGTTAATTAAGACCATTTCCACGATCCATCCAACTGTGAGAAACGGAATGAACGGTATCATGTTCCCTCTGCCGTTATCGAAAGCAGCCTCCGGATCATGCTCCGGTCCGATTTTAGATGCCGCTGTTCCGAACACCGCTGCCGCCGTAAACGCAATGGCAAATATCCCTGCCGCGGCGAGAGGTCCTGTGATCAGACCGATCGAGAGCATGACAAATCCGTCGGCTCTGCCGAACCATTTACCGCCGGCAAGAGAGAGTGCCGCGAATGGGAACGCCGTCGCTGCTCCGAGAATCGGGCTGCCCCATCCTGTATCTGCGCTGACAGCATTGTCTGTTCTTCCGGCCATGTGGCTTCCGGCAGCAAAGACAACTGCCATCACAAGGCCTGTGATGACCCACCAGAGCGGAACACTTTTTCTGCGGGCATCGCTGACTGCGCCAAGCACCAGATACACTGTAAATACAGTTTTCTTAAGTATCTCTATCTTGAGCATCGCGAACAGGGTCTTCTGCCGCCGGCCTCTGACAATCGTATCCGCTCGACGGTTCTCTTGAGCCCGCTGCAGTTTGGATCCAGGTGATAGCGGTCACCTTCGCGCGCAATTATCACAACTGCCGGATCATGTTCGCCGCGCGCACATTTTTCACATGCTGTATAACGCCCGCCGTCCTGATTGCGGCATGATCCGAGATCTGCGTAGGCGACTTGTCTGACCGAAAGAAGAAGGTGTGTGCACCCAGGATCCCTGTGATAGACGACACCGTTTTCCGTGACATAAACATAAATGTCCTGCGGGTTTTCTCCTCCGAAACCGTGGTAACCGTTCCACGCTTTGACTTTGAGTTCGCCGCCTCCGCCGGACGCATGACTGCCGATAAACGGGAGGGAAATGTTGAGACGGTATGTCCATTTGGCAGTTCCGATGCCGGTGACCGGATCGAAAAAACTGCCCGCTGTGCTGATACCGCCTGCCCCGCCCGCGATCAGGCTTTGTCCGATACGGTCACTGCCGATCGAGCGGATCATATCGCCCGCCATTTCACCCTGATCAAGAGTGGGGTGATCGATCTGCTGTTCAGCCTGCCTCACAGCCGCATATTGAGCAGCGCTCAGCAGTCTCATATCAGTCGCCGACAATTCGAGCAGCATGATAAATGCGACCACGGCAAAAAAGAACAGAGGAAATGACAGAGCCGCTTCGACTGTCAGACTTCCCTGCAGGCGGCAGGACACACTTTCAGCGAGTTTATCGGAAACAGGACACAATAGTTCATGGATTCTGCGCCTCAAGAGATGTCTTCCTCCTTTCTGTCAGGAAAAACCTTTTCCTAGCCCCGTCAAAAGTGTATCCGGCCGCCTGCACGGATCATATTGAAACCGGTCTCCTGAATCAGCGGTAGCCAAACTCGGTCTTGAACCGGTATGTCAGGCTTCGCGGAAGTCTGCAGCTGCTTGACGTTCTGACCCTGAACAGGCATTGGTCGGCTTTAAACTCCGTGCCGTCAACGCGCATCCGGTTGACTCCGATCTCGACAAGATCAAGTGACCGCACTGCTTTCAGATCGATATTCATCGATGCCAGAAAGCCCCTCAGAAAATCTTCATAGGAAACTCCGCCGGGCACATCGGCGGCCTCAGTCGCAGCCAGCTTCCCTGTCATCGCAAATGTCAGCAATGCTGCTGAAGTCACTGTCCAATTGTCACTTGTCTTATGGAGCGCAATGCGTTTACCCGCCAGAAGCGAACGCACTTCTGCAGCTGACTCCGCGTAAGTCCAACCGAACATCAGCGCTTTCTGAACAGCCGGCTCAAGTTCCGGAGCAAAAGCCGCGGCAGTGACAAAAGCAGCAAGGCTTTCAATCTCTGCCAACCGTGCCGCATCATGAGACAGGCAGGTCAGGTTCGTCATAAATCGGACCGCAATGATTCTCTCCGCAACTGAAGCAAGGTTCGTCTGGTCCGACTCTTTTCCCGACAGGATGTATTCGACTTCATATGCGAGTCCGCCGTCACAGGCAAGATCAATTCCGACTCCTTCGCTGTCATGGCTGCTGGCCGCGCCTCCGCCGCCCGCCGCATTTCTCATGATCTCCATAACATAGAGATCGAACAGAAACCTCTCTCTCGCCGGATGAGAAGTATCTCTTCTGAAACTTCCGAACCCGCCCGAAAGTGTTCTTCCCGAAACGGTTCGGCCGGGATCGATCGAACTCTCCGAGACATGTCTTCCCGCAGGCATCAGCGTTTCGGCATCAACGATCTCCCCGAGAACACCTGTTGTATCGGTGAAGAGTGACCATCCTTCCGCATCATCTCCGATCTGTGCACCAAGCGAATTAATGGTTTGGATTTCCTGTCCGATCCGGTCAAGCCCTGCTTCAGCGGCTCCGCCCGGATCCAGATCAGCCAGCGGACTGCG
>CACYEU010000138.1 GCA_902773445.1 uncultured Lachnospiraceae bacterium
CCGGTTCCGCCATCCATCATGCCGTCTACAAGATGGCTCTCAATGCGGTTGCTTTCAAAATCGCTCAAGTCACACAGGAACTGGAACGCTTTCGCATATCCTTCGCAAACAACTTCTGTATTGTCATCTCCGTCAAAAACATAGATCATCTGCCAGGGATCACCGAACGGTGTGTTCGGATCATCCAAGACAGCGTAATTGTAAGAAGTCATCTCACAGATCTCATTCTTGTAATCTGTCAGCTTCTCAAAATCTGATTCGTCAGCATACACATTGACGATTTCTGCGGCGGCCTCCGCTGCTGCTGCCGGAGAGCCTGTATCGTGAACGTCGATGCTGAATGTGTGTGATTCATCTGTCATGCTGTATGCCTTCACAACATAAAATGTGAATTCCAGCGCAGGCTCTTCTTCAGAAAAGCCCAGTACATAATCTTCCAGATCATAATCATACGAAGCCGCTATTGCGCCATCGGTTCCGGAGCGCAATCCATAACTGTATCCCTCGGACTTATCAAACCAGTAGAAGTCATATGGCAGATCTGCCAAAAGAGAATTGACGATTTTTTCATAATTGTAAGAATATACAAATTGATCATAGAAGGCTTCTGCAGCTTCCTCAGTAATGGCTCCGTCAACTACAATACTGTCGACTCCCAGCTCCTCAGCTGAATAGAACTGCTTATTAACGATTCCGTTGCTGATCAGCTCCACCGGAATCATCGTGCTCTCCGACTGACCGGCTGCTATCCGTTCGATCTCGTCTTTCAGAACATCATAGATGATCCTGTCATTCCCCTCGAGCTTGCTGCCGCGGGTCGTCTTGCGGGCTTTTGCCGCGCCGCTTTTTGCATCCGAAGGAAGCTCCTGCTCAGCTTTCTTCTCCATATAGAGAGTCAGAAGCTCCTCTTCATCGGGAAGATCAACATCCTTAACGGTTTCCTTTTCCTGCGCAGGAACTTCGATGATTTCCTCGCCGGATATCTTGTCTTCCGTCGAAACGACCTGATCATTTCCCACCGCATTCTCTGCTGTCTCAGCAAATGAAAGAGCCGGCATCATGCCCAGAACCATGGCCAATACGATACCGACTGTGAGAATTCTCTTGATTAAGTTTTTCATAGCCTTCCTCCTGTAGCTTTCGCAAGCTGCACTTTTTCTCCCCTTAATCAATAATTATACCGAGCCGCTTTACAGGTGACAAGAACAAACGTTTTTATCTGTAAAAAACGGACAGGAATTTCTTCCTGTCCGCTGTCATTCAGTTAGATTGTTGATGCCCTTGCGGCCGTTTTACATCACTTTGTTCTGGTCGCCTTCATCGCGACGCCCTCCTGCTTCCACCCGTATTTCGGAAGCACGTTGTACTCATTTTTATTGGTCGTCAGATGGTGAGAACCGATCTTAAGGCTCTTGTTGTACAAACGGTAGACATTGACATTACCTCCCGACTTGAAGACCGGCTTGGCGTTATTGTCGTATTTCCAACCGTAGCTTGACGTCAGGACTTTCGCCTCATTGGCGCTGCAGGTATAATGGTGGTCCTTTGTCTTCGGATTGTACAGGCGGTAGACAGACTGTCCGGTCTTCGGCGCGTACCAGCCGACGCCTTCCTGCTTCCAGCCGTATCCGGGCAGCACATCATACTCTTTCTTAGCCGAGGTATACAGATGTTCCTTGGTCTTCGGATTGTACAGACGGTAGATCGGCGCATCATTCCACGGAAACGCAAACGGAACATCCAGAACAGCGTATTCTGAGCACAGGTACGGATAAGGATCTTCCAGTTCCTTCCCGTTTACGTTGATGACGGTGTTTTCAGAATCGAAATAATAGCCCGGACACGGTTCGAGGTTGATCTCCGCATAATATGTCTGCCCTTCTTTGATCGTTCCTGTGTAATAATCGAAGCCGCCTTCTCCGTCGGACACCATCCAGCTGCAGTCCTCATGGTATTCATCGCCATCCAGATATGTCTGGATTCGATAGTTTTCCCCGATAATTGTCACAGCCGGCTGAGGATTTCCGTCATCATCAATCACCATTCCTTTTTTCGGGGCCGTCACTTTAACGTCAATTTGATCGATCCTCTCGCGCTCACTGAAGAACGCATAAATCGTCACGTCCTCTGTGAGTGTATAATTATTCTCATGATCTAAAACAAAACTTTCCGGAGGATCAGGATCCAACGACCAGCCGACGATGCCCAGCGCCTCATTGAAATTCTCATTAAAATCCTGAAAGTCAAGATTTGTAATCAATTCATCGATTGCGATCTCACGGCCTGTCGGAAACACATAGTCCACTTCCTCCTTAAGATCGATCAGGTCTCCTTCATCATCCCAGTCGCCATCGACATAACAGCCGTTCCCGTTGACAGTCAGGGTGCAGGCCTGCACCCAGTATGCATACAGCTCCATGTCTTCTTCAATGACACATCCTGCCGTTTCGCTATAGGGAACACGTTGATCGATAACCATCGTTTCCGGATTGCCTTCTTCTTCAGTCCAGCCGGCAAGAGCTTTGCCTGCGGGAGCCTCCAAAGCATAATAATCATTGTTCCAGTATTCGTAATTAAGCTCAGTGTCGATATCCATCTCAAGGACAAGCGCATCGCCTTCAATGACAGGCGGATCTTCCTCATCCAGGATGTCCCACGAACCGGAAGTTGCATGGAGTTTGACTGTGCAAACCTCTTCATCCTCGGCAAATGTCATCGCGGGCATCATACCAAGTACCATCGCCAGTACGATTCCGATCGTGAGGATCCTTCGCCTCAGCGTCGTCATAGGTTTGATTCCTCCTGTTTGTAAAACGACAGTTCCAAAGCCTGATCGGCCGCTCTGACCAGCGGCGCAAACAGTGCGGTCAGTTCATATTTCTTCGGAAGCTCACGCAGGACCCGGTCAAACTGATCGGTGATCTTCTTCCGGACCTCTTCGTTGTTGAGCTTCATAAATCCCAGAGCCTTGCGGGTAAATCCGCTGTCGGTCGACTCGAGATAGGCGATCATTCTGAATAGATGCAGATACTCGGCATCCATGAGCCGCTTCTCTTCATCATCCATCTGATCGTAGCGGTCCAGCCTCAGCTCTTTGGCCAGAGAGAGCACCTGCTTCTTGTTTTTGGAGACGCCGAACAGCGATTTCTTCTGTGACTGAACTGTCAGATACAGCCAGGATCTGATAAACCGGTCGACCGGCGCTCCGTTCGCAGTTCGCTTAGCTTTTTCTTTCGGGGATCCGTAGCGCAATTCCCAGAGGTCCGTTAAGATCTCTGTCTCCCGTGACGCGCCCGTCTCTTCGATCCGCTGATCGAGCCATGCTTTTCGCTTATCGCCATCAAGTTCGCGGTAATAATCTTCCGGCCAGTTCATCAGACAGTTCCTTTCCTCCTGTGTCATCGAGGCACAGATCTACTTCTTCAAGAATTCTCTCACCTCATCGAGCCGCTTTTCAGCTTCGGCCCGACCGATCCTATAGACGCGCTCCAGCTGCTCGGGATCTTTTTCAGTCCGTTTGATGCCGAGCGGTTCGGGCGGCCGCATGACAAGTACAGTCCCGGTTTTCTCACGCTCACTGATCTCAGCGATCTCACGGTTGTACATATTGTGACGGTCTTCGACCGCTTGTACAAGCTTCGGGTAACGCCGCAGCGCGATCTTCATCAGCGGCATCGCAGAATTCTTCTTTTTGACAAAGCCCTCCGGCTGCGTCAGGATAATGAGATTGCGGTTATAGCCG
>CACYEU010000139.1 GCA_902773445.1 uncultured Lachnospiraceae bacterium
AAGGCGGAGACAACGGCAGACACAGACGATCATACGCGAATGACAATTCGCAGAACAATAAAAAAGGAGAATATCATGAGTCAATATAAATTTGAAACATTACAGTTACATGTCGGACAGGAGAATCCGGACCCGGCGACAGACGCGCGGGCGGTACCGATTTATCAGACGACAGCTTATGTATTTCACAACGCACAGCACGCAGCCGACCGCTTCGGACTGGCTGACCCGGGCAATATTTACGGACGCCTGACCAATTCGACACAGGGCGTGCTCGAGGAGCGCGTCGCAGCTCTCGAAGGCGGAAGCGCAGCCCTCGCACTTGCGTCAGGCGCCGCGGCGATCACTTACACGATCCAGGCGCTGGCCGCAAACGGCGGACATATCGTCGCGCAGAAGACGATTTACGGAGGAACATTTAACCTGCTCGAGCATACACTGCCCCAGTACGGGATCACGACCAGTTTTGTCGACGCGCATGATCTGGAGGAGGTCGAGGCTGCGATTCAGGACAATACGCGGGCCATCTTTCTTGAGACACTCGGCAATCCGAACAGTGATATACCGGATATCGACGCAATCGCGGAAATCGCGCATAAGAACGGACTGCCGCTTGTCATCGACAATACATTCGGTACACCGTATCTGATCAGACCGATCGAACACGGAGCGGACATCGTTGTACATTCGGCGACAAAATTCCTCGGCGGACACGGCACGACGCTCGGCGGCATCATCGTTGAGGCAGGCAGATTTGACTGGAAGGCAAGCGGAAAATTCGGCAATATCGCTGACCCGAATCCGAGCTACCACGGTGTGTCATTCTACGACGCAGTCGGCCCGGCGGCATTTGTGACCTACATCCGCGCGATCCTTCTCCGCGACACCGGCGCGACGATCTCACCGTTCTCCGCATTCCTGCTGCTGCAGGGCGTCGAGACATTGTCCCTCAGACTTGAACGGCATGTCGAGAACACGCAGAAAGTACTCGAGTTCCTGACAAATCATCCGCTGGTTAAGAAAGTCAATCACCCGGCGCTGCCGGATCATCCGGACCACGCGGTCTATGAGAGATTCTTCCCGAACGGAGGCGGCTCGATCTTTACATTTGAAATCGAGGGCGGACAGGAAGCAGCCTGGAAGTTCATCGACAATCTGAAGATCTTTTCGCTCCTGGCAAATGTTGCCGATGTGAAGAGCCTTGTGATCCACCCTGCATCGACGACACATTCGCAGCTGACACAGGAAGAGCTTGAGGATCAGGGGATTTACCCGGGAACGATCAGACTGTCGATCGGAACAGAGCATATTGACGATATCATCGCTGATCTTGAAAACGGCTTCGCAGCGATCTGAGAACAGCTTCTCGGCAATCAGAGATAAACAGAAAGATTCAGAAAGAATTTGCAAAAGTTTTAAATAGTAATTTGAAAACACAAACCATATTGATAGAATAGAGAATAATAGAAAGGAAGGAACATCATGTCAAATATTTACAAAGGAGCCATCGGATTAATCGGAAACACACCGCTCGTTGAGGTGACGAATATTGAGAAAGAGCTTGGACTAGAAGCAACAGTCCTTGTAAAACTTGAGTATTTGAACCCGGCAGGAAGCGTCAAAGACCGTATCGCAAAGGCGATGATCGAAGATGCGGAAGAGAAGGGACTGCTGAAGGAAGGTTCAGTCATTATTGAGCCGACATCCGGCAACACCGGCATCGGCCTCGCGTCGATCGCGGCCGCGAAGGGATACCGCATTATTCTGACGATGCCTGAGACGATGAGCGTTGAGCGCAGGAACATCCTCAAGGCATACGGCGCAGAGCTTGTGCTGACCGAAGGCGCGAAAGGCATGAAAGGCGCGATCGCGAAGGCAGAAGAACTTGCGGCAGAGATCCCCGGCGGATTCATTCCCGGACAGTTTGTCAACCCGGCCAACCCGGCTGTTCATAAAGCGACGACAGGCCCGGAGATCTGGAGAGACACTGACGGCAAAGTCGACATTTTCATCGGCGGCGTCGGCACCGGAGGCACAGTGACCGGAACAGGCGAGTATCTGAAAGAGCAGAATCCGGATGTCAAAGTCGTCGCACTCGAGCCGTCGGATTCACCGGTCCTCTCCGAGGGCAAGGCCGGCCCGCATAAGATCCAGGGCATCGGAGCCGGGTTCGTTCCGGAAGTACTGAATACCTCAGTCTATGACGAAGTCTTTAAGGCTGACGGCGAGGATGCATTCGCAACAGCCAAACTGCTTGCGAAGAAAGAAGGAATCTCAGTCGGCATTTCCTCAGGCGCAGCCCTGTACGGGGCGATCGAACTCGCAAAGCGCCCTGAGAACAAAGGCAAAGTCATCGTTGCACTGCTGCCCGACAGCGGAGACAGATACTACTCGACACCTTTGTTTACCGAGTAAACATGCGAACAGCATACTTGCTTCAACACCCCGCAAAACTCAAACGGCTTTGCGGGGTGTCTTTTTCACTGAAATGGATACAAAACAGCGATTTCTTGCTAAGTTGAACCAATCAGAGCTCATATTTTATCAGCTATGACGTAGGATTGGAGACAAATATAAAAAAAGCAGTTGAGTTGAACCAATAAAATGATCCTTTCCGAGTCAAAAGGACGTCAAAACTGGTTCAAGTCAAACAGTTTTCGTCAATTTGTCTCCAATTTCCGCTGAATATCACCTTGCTGCGTGTTGTTTTTGGTTCAAATCACAAAGAAATCGCGATTTTGTCTCCATTTTTAGTGCAGTCGGTGAAATTCAGATAAATTGATCGAACAGAATCCTCAAAATCGCAGCGCATCTTTCATATCCTTCCGCCCATTCGCCGGCGCGCGGTCCGGCGATGTTCAGATCCAATTCATTGCCCAGAGAACTGAGCCATTCGATGACTGCCGGCGCATCCGACGGGCTGCTGATTTTCAGGCAGGGTTTATTGAAAATACTGGCGGTCTTCTCAGTCAGTTCGGTACCGGGAGACCCGGACTCGCGTTTCGCGTAAGGTGACCAAGACTCGCATGCTGGTGCGATGATCAGCGTTGCATCGGCGTCGCGGACATTCCAGACTGTGCGCTGAGCCGGAGTTGCGAGCGGAGTTTCACATAGCTCAGGATAGTGGGTGCGCACACCGGGAAGCGCGTACACCGGCGAAGCCTCCGGTGATCCGCCAACCGGCGCCGGACAGTCCTCGGCCCACCCGCCTTTCGGGCACCACCCGCCGACCGGAATTCCGTATTCTTTTGCTGTGTCCAAAGCGGCGCGGTCGACACCTGTCTGCCCGCCGCTTCGGATCCTTTTGATCTTTTCCATGTAGTCATTATAGCGTTTCAATATGGTTCATGTCAGCCTTTTTTCGGTTGACGTCAATTCCAAAATAGTTTATCGTTTAATATAGGGGAGTACGATGACTCAAGGGAGCACATCGGACTCCCTCTCTGCATTTGAAAGACGGCAAAGGAGATCAGCATGGCCACTTTTATCAATGAACCTTCTCATACATTTAATGAATATTTGCTGATTCCGGGCTATACCGGAACAGACTGTACACCGGCAAATGTCTCATTGAAGACCCCGTTAGTAAAGTATAAAAAAGGTGAAGAACCCGCGATCACGATGAATATTCCGCTGGTTTCGGCTGTAATGCAATCGGTATCGGGATCAAAGCTTGCTGTCGCGCTTGCGACCGAAGGAGGCGTGTCATTCATCTTCTGTTCGCAGCCGATCGAGCAGCAGGCCGCGATGGTTAAGAAAGCGAAGGATTATAAGGCAGGATTTGTGCAGAGCGACTCGAATCTGCGCCCCGACTCGACGCTGGCCGATGTCATTGAACTGACACAGAGGACGCATCATTCGACGATCGCGATCACTGAAGACGGAACGGCCGAGGGCAAGCTTGTCGGCATCGTGACGAGCCGTGATTACAGGATCAGCCGGATGTCGATGGACGATAAGGTCGAAACTTTTATGACACCGATGGAAAAAGTTGTCTGGGCCCCCGAAGGCACGACGCTGAGTGAGGCCAATGATATTATCTGGGACCACAAAATCAATCAGCTGCCGATCGTCAGCAAGGACGGAAGGCTTTGCTATTTTGTCTTCAGAAAAGACTATGAGACCCACAAAAAGAATCCGAATGAACTGCTCGACGCTCATAAGCGTTATGTCGTCGGCGCAGGCGTCAATTCACGGGATTACGCAGAGAGGATCCCGGCTCTGATCGAGGCGGGCGCGGATGTTCTGTGCATTGATTCTTCCGAGGGGTTCTCCGAGTGGCAGAAGAGAACGATCGGATGGGTCAGAGAGAATTACGGCGATGATGTCAAGATCGGCGCGGGAAATGTCGTCGACGCTGACGGCTTCAGATTCCTTGCGGAGTCAGGAGCGGATTTTGTCAAAGTAGGCATCGGCGGAGGTTCGATCTGTATCACGCGTGAGACGAAAGGTATCGGCCGCGGCCAGGCGACCGCGCTGATCGAGGTCTGCAAGGAGCGTGACAAATATTACGAGGAGACCGGCATCTATATTCCGGTGTGCTCAGACGGCGGAATCGTATTTGACCATCATATCACGCTGGCACTTGCGATGGGAGCCGATTTCATCATGCTCGGAAGATACTTCGCGCGGTTTGATGAAAGCCCGTCGAACAGAGTCTCGCTCAACGGCACTTACTATAAGGAGTACTGGGGCGAGGGCTCAGCAAGAGCCAGAAACTGGCAGCGCTATGATATGGGCGGAGACAAGAAGCTTTCATTTGAAGAAGGCGTGGATTCTTATGTTCCGTACGCAGGCAGCCTGAAGGACAACGTCCCGATCACGCTGTCGAAAGTCAGATCGACGATGTGCAACTGCGGTGCGGTCACGATCCCCGAATTCCAGCAGAAGGCAAAACTGACGCTGGTTTCGGCGACAAGTATCGTCGAAGGCGGCGCGCACGATGTCATTCAGAAAGAGAAGAGTACTGCAGTTAAGTAAACGTTGTTAAACGGTCTCGCCGCGAGGCCGCTTTCAGGAGGAGAAACGATGAAAAGAATCGGTATCGTTATGGGAAGCGACAGCGATCTTCCGGTCGTTCAAAAAGCAGTTGATGTGTTGGATGTTCTTGAGATCCCTTATGAGGTCCATGTCTATTCCGCCCACAGGACGCCGGAGCAGGCGAGAGAATTCGCGGTTTCAGCGAGAAAAAACGGCTTTGCCGCCATCATTGCAGCTGCCGGAATGGCGGCTCATCTCGCAGGAGCGATCGCGGCCAACACAACGATCCCGGTCATCGGAATCCCCTGCAGCGGAGGTTTTGCAGGCGGGCTGGATGCCCTGTTGTCGACCGTCCAGATGCCGAAAGGTATTCCGGTTGCGACTGTTGCGGTCGACGGAGGCGTCAACGCCGCGCTGCTCTGCGCGCAGATCATTGCGGTTGAGGACGCTGAGCTTGCCGAAAAGCTTAATCAGATGAGAACTGACGCGGCAGATGTTGTTCTTGCCAAAGACGCGCATATTGAAGAGAAACTTAAATAAACAGGATGATGCCTGTCAGCAGTGAATAGGCGGCCCTAAAGAAGTCAGGAGGTACAATTGGGAGGCTTTTTTGGAATTACATCGAAACATGATTGTATGAGAGACGTCTATTTCGGCGTCGACTATCACTCACATCTCGGGACCAGAAGAGGAGGCATGGCTGCCTACGATCCTGAGATCGGACTTCAGAGGAAAATCCACAGTATCGAAAGTTCACCGTTCCGTACGAAATTCGCGCGGATCTTTGATGAAATGCAAGGTATCGCGGCGATCGGCTGTATCAGCAACACAGTGCCGTCGCCGCTATTAATGCGCTCAAAGCTCGGAACCTATGCGATCTGTATTATCGGAAGGATCAACAATGCGGAGGAACTGATCGACCGTTATCTCAGCGAAACGGACGGTCATTTTGACGCGATGACAGGCGGCAGAGTCAATGTGACTGAGCTGGTTGCGGCACTGATCAATCAGAAAGAAGATTTCACCGAGGGAATCAAATGCGCGCAGGAGGCAATCGAAGGAACAGCTTCGATTCTGATCCTCAAGGATGACGGAACACTGATCGCGGCGCGCGACCGCTTCGGACGGCTGCCGGTTCTGATCGGAAAACGGGACGACGGATTTGCTGTCACATTTGAGTCGTTTGCGTATCAAAAGCTCGGATTTGAGGATTATCAGGAACTGATCCCCGGAGAGATCGTCCACCTGACACCCGAAGAGGTGACAGTCCTGTACAAGCCGGAGTGTCCGAAGAAGCGGATCTGCGCATTCCTGTGGGCCTATTTCGGCTATCCGACATCCAATTACGAGGGCGTTAATGTCGAGGTCATGCGTTACAGAAACGGAGCGCTTCTCGCGAAGAGAGACGGAGACCGCGGGCTTACCGAAGGCATTGACTATGTCGGCGGCGTTCCGGACTCCGGTACACCTCACGCGATCGGCTACGCCAATGAGAGCAGGATCCCGTTCGCGCGGGCATTTATCAAATATACACCGACCTGGTCCAGAAGCTTCATTCCCTCTGATCAGCAGGACCGCGACCGGATCGCGAAGATGAAGCAGATCCCGGTCAATGAGATCATCAAGGGCAACGATCTGCTGTTCATCGATGATTCGATCGTCCGCGGCACACAGTTGAGAGAGACTGTCGAGTTCCTGTACGGCAACGGCGCGAAGGATGTCCATGTTCGCTCAGCCTGCCCGCCGATCATGTACAGCTGCAAATATCTCGATTTCACAAGGATCACCAGTGACAATGAACTGATTGCCAGACGGATGATCCTCGAACTTGAGGGCGAAGCAGGACTCGAGCATATCGATGAGTACAGCGACGGCACGACAGAACGCGGAAAGCAGCTGAGAAAAGCAATTTGTGAGAAATTCAAGTTTGCGTCTCTCGGGTTTCAGTCACTGCAGGGAGTCGTCGAGGCAATCGGTCTCGACCAATGCGAGCTCTGCACCTACTGTTGGAACGGAAAGGAGTAAACCGTGCATTCAGATTCACGATCAGACGCTTACGCGGCAGCAGGCGTTGACATTACGGCGGGTTACAGAGCCGTCGATCTGATGAAAGAGCATATTGCGCGGACCGTGACTCCGGGTGTCTGTTCCGACATCGGCGGGTTCGGAGGTCTGTTTGAACTCGATCTGACAGGGATCAGCAAACCTGTTCTGGTCAGCGGGACCGACGGGGTCGGAACCAAGCTGAAGCTCGCATTTGCCTTAAAGAAATATGACACGGTCGGCATCGACTGTGTCGCGATGTGTGTGAATGATATCGTTTGTGTCGGCGCAAGACCGCTGTTCTTCCTCGACTATATTGCCTGCGGGAAAAACACCCCCGAAATGATCGCTGAGATCGTCAGCGGCGTGGCTGAAGGCTGCGTGCAGGCCGGATGTGCGCTGATCGGCGGCGAGACTGCCGAGATGCCCGGCTTTTATCCCGAGGATGAGTTCGATCTTGCCGGCTACAGTACCGGCGTTGTCGACAGGGACCGGATCATCCGGAAAGAACAGATGGCAGCAGGCGATGTCATGATCGCGCTGCCTTCGTCAGGCGTTCATTCAAACGGATTTTCATTGGTCAGGAAAATATTTGATATCGAGTCGGACGCGGTCAAAGAACCGTGTGATCTGCCGGACGGCCGTTCAGTCATTGAAGCGCTGCTCGAGCCGACAAAAATCTATGTCAGACCGGTTTTGGCGCTGGCTGAGAAAGTCAATATCAAGGGTATTTCCCATATCACCGGCGGCGGATTCTATGAAAATATCCCGCGAAGCATCCCGGACGGCCTCTGCGCCAGAATCAGTAAAAATGATGTGCGCGTGCTGCCGATCTTCAGAATGATCCAAAGTGAAGGCGGAATTTCAGAGCACGATATGTTCAATACATTTAACATGGGTGTCGGTATGAGCATCGTTGTCGGAAAAGATGATGCCGAAACGGCGTTGAGCATTCTCAGGGAGCAGGGCGAAGACGCCTATGTGCTCGGAGAGATCATTCCCGACGCAGCTTATAAAGACGGCCGTTCAGATACAAAGAAGATCGAATTATGGTAGACAGGAATCAAAAAGTCAATATCGCGGTGCTTGTCTCCGGAGGAGGCACGAATCTGCAGGCGATCCTCGATGCCTGCGGATCAGGGATCATCACGTCCGGAGAAGTCCGCGTAGTGATTTCAAACAAGGCCGGAGCCTACGGGCTTGAGCGCGCGAAGAAGGCCGGAATACCGGCTTTCTGCATTACAAGAAAGGAAGCCGGAAGCCAGGAGGCTTTCGAGGAACAGGTCATCGAAAAACTCGAAGAGCATGAGATCGGACTGATCGTGCTGGCCGGTTTCTTAAGCATCCTGAGCGAGGAGTTCACTTCGCGTTATGACCATAGGATCGTCAATATCCATCCGTCGCTGATTCCGTCTTTCTGCGGGTCGGGTTACTACGGACTCAAAGTTCACGAAGCCGCGCTCGCAAAAGGCGTCAAGGTGACCGGCGCGACCGTGCACTATGTCAACGAGATCCCCGACGGCGGTGAGATCATTATGCAGAAAGCAGTCGAAGTGAAGGAGGGCGATACGCCCGAAGTATTGCAGCGCAGAGTCATGGAGCAGGCTGAGTGGGTCATTTTCCCGAAGACGATCGAGGCGGTCTGCGCAAAGATATTAAGAGAAAAGGAATAAAGGACTATGGACATTTACAGGATCAATGACATTGGCGAACTGATCAGGGACAATTCGTATGTGGGCCGGGGCATCGTCGCGGGAAAGACTGAAGACGGAAAGAAAGCAGCCGCGGCTTATTTTATTATGGGACGGAGCGCGAACAGCCGGAACAGAGTCTTCACATTGAGAGACGGGGAACTGTTCACAGAGCCGTTTGATACGGATAAAGTCGAAGACCCGAGTCTGATCATCTATGCGGCCGTCAGGTCGATCGACGGAAAACTGATCGTCACGAACGGCGATCAGACCGATACGATCTACGACGGTATCAAAGACGGATTCTGCATGAAACACGCGCTGAAGAGTCGTGAATTTGAGCCCGACGCGCCGAACTTCACGCCCCGGATCAGCTGCGTGCTCGATTTTAACGACGGATTTTCCTATGATATGAGCATCTTAAAGAGCGCGGACGCCGAGGGTACAGCCTGCAACCGATATCTGTTCTCTTACGAACCGATCGACGGGCTCGGACATTTTATCCACACCTATGTATGCGACGGTGATCCGATCCCGACATTCCAGGGAGAACCCGAGAGAGTCAGGATCCCGTCGGACATCGATGAATTCACCGAAACGCTCTGGAACGCGCTCGATGCGGACAATAAGATCTCGCTCTATGTGCGCTACATCGACCTTGCGACAGGCAAAACGGACGACAGACTGATCAACAAGAACCAGTGAAAGGACAGCCAAGTGAAAGAATTTGAACTGAAATACGGATGCAACCCCAACCAGAAACCGGCAAAGATCTTTATGCACGACGGAAGCGATCTTCCGATTCAGATCCTGAACGGACGTCCCGGCTATATCAATTTCCTTGACGCATTCAATTCGTGGCAGCTTGTCAGGGAACTGAAAGCCGCGCTCGGCCTTCCGGCAGCCACATCATTCAAACATGTCAGCCCGACATCGGCGGCCGTCGGTATTCCGCTGAACGACAAGCTTAAAAAAGCTGTATTTGAGGATGATATCGAAGGACTTGACGATTCACCGCTCGCATGCGCATACGCGAGAGCCAGAGGAACCGACCGGATGTGCTCGTTCGGAGACTGGGTCGCTCTGTCGGAACCGTGCGATGTGACGACCGCGAAAATGATCAAACGCGAAGTGTCGGACGGCATCATCGCGCCGGACTATGAGCCGGAGGCGCTCGAGATCCTGAAGCAAAAGAGAAAAGGCGGCTACAATATCGTTCAGATCGATCCGGACTATGTGCCGGACCCGGTCGAGCACAAACAGGTGTTCGGCATCACATTTGAGCAGGGCAGGAATAATTTCGAGATCAACCGGGAGCTGCTTGCAGACATTGTGACCGCGAACCGGGACATGCCCGACTCAGCCGTGAGAGATCTGATCGTATCACTGATCACGTTGAAGTATACGCAGTCCAATTCGGTCTGCTATGCCGTTGACGGTCAGGCGATCGGCGTCGGTGCCGGTCAGCAGTCGAGAATCCACTGCACAAGACTGGCCGGGACCAAGGCGGATACCTGGTTTCTGCGCCAGTGTGACAAGGTCCTTGACCTGAAGTTCAAAGCGGGACTCGGCCGGCCGGTCAGAGACAATGTGATCGACGCCTACATCAATCAAAACGAAGAAGATGTCTGTGCCGATGAGAATTGGGAGAAGTATTTCACCGAGAGACCTGAGCCGTTTACGGCTGAAGAGCAGCGGGCATATCTCGATACGATCACCGATGTCGCGCTGGGTTCGGACGCGTTCTTCCCGTTCGGCGATAATATTGAGCGCGCACACAAAAGCGGTGTCAAATATGTCGCCCAGCCGGGAGGTTCGGTCAGAGACGATCAGGTCATCGAGACCTGCGACCGGTACGGCATGGTTATGGCATTTACAAAGATGAGACTGTTCCATCATTGATCAGGGAGGGATTATGAGAATACTGGTAGTTGGCGGAGGCGGCCGTGAGCACGCCATCATCAAGAAACTTAAAGAGAACAAAAGTATCGAAAAAATTTACGCACTGCCCGGAAACGGCGGTATGGCCAAAGAAGCCGAATGTGTGCCGGTCGGAGCGACCGATCTTGAGGGAATCAGGGCGTTTGCAGTTGATCACAAGATCGACTATGCAGTTGTCGCTCCCGACGATCCGCTGGTCCTCGGCTGTGTCGATCTGCTGGAAGCAGAGGGAATCCCGTGTTTCGGACCTCGCTCAGAGGCTGCGATCATCGAGGGCAGCAAAGTATTCTCGAAAGACCTGATGAAGAAATATGGTATCCCGACCGCGGCATATGAGGTATTTGACGATGCGGATAAGGCGCTTGAGTATCTTGAGACGGCGCCGATGCCGATCGTCGTCAAAGCCGACGGACTTGCGCTCGGGAAAGGCGTGCTGATCGCGCAGGATCTCGATGAGGCAAAAGCGGCCGTTATTTCGATCATGCGCGATAAGCAGTTCGGCAAGAGCGGTGATCAGATCGTGATCGAAGAATTCCTGACCGGACCCGAAGTGTCGGTGCTCTCATTTACCGACGGGAAGACGGTCGTTCCGATGATCTCGTCGATGGATCACAAGAGAGCCGGCGACGGAGACACCGGCCTCAACACCGGCGGCATGGGAACCGTCGCGCCGAATCCGTATTATACTGACGCAGTCGCGAAACAGTGCATGGATGAGATCTTCATGCCGACGATCGAGGCCATGAACAAAGAAGGCAGAACATTTAAAGGGTGTCTGTATTTCGGCCTGATGATCACCGAAAAAGGGCCGCGCGTCATTGAATATAACTGCCGGTTCGGTGATCCGGAAGCGCAGGTCGTGCTCCCGCTGCTTAAAACGGATCTGCTGACCGTCATGCAGGCAGTGACCGACGGAAAACTCTCTGAGATCGATGTCGAGTTTGCCGACCGGTACGCATGCTGTGTGATCCTTGCATCGGACGGTTATCCGGTCTCCTACGAAAAAGGCTTTGAACTCGATATCCCCGCAGAAATCGAGGACGATGTCTTTGTGGCCGGCGCTAAGATCGAGAACGGCAAGCTTCTGACGAACGGCGGGCGCGTACTCGGCGTGACAGCCGTAGCCGACACGCTTGCTGAGGCGATCGGCGCTGCTTATGAGAAAGCTGACAGGATCTCGTTTGACAATAAATACTACAGAACAGATATCGGCGCACGCGCGCTGAAAGCAGGAGAAGCGAACTGATGGTCTACCGCGTTTTTGTTGAAAAGAAAAGAGAACTCGCCAACGAGGCAGCCGCGCTCAGGGAAGATTGTGTATCCCTGCTCGGCATCAAAGGTCTGAAGGATGTCAGGATCCTGAACCGCTATGACGTTGAGAACATCACCGAAGAGCTGTTCGATCGGGCTGTTCAAAATGTCTTCTCCGAACCGCAGACCGATCTGGTCAGTTTCGATCCCGATCTCGACGGCGACTGTGTGTTCGCGGTCGAATACCTGCCGGGCCAGTTTGACCAGAGAGCCGATTCCGCCGCGCAGTGCATCCAGCTGATCGCGCAGATCGAGAAACCGCCGGTCCGTTCGGCAAAAGTCTATGTTCTGTACGGACAGCTGACCGATGATCAGATCAGCGAGATCAAAAACTATGTCGTCAACCCGGTCGAGGCGCGGATCGCAAGTCTCGGGAAGCCGGAGACACTGGCCGAGCAGTATGAGATGCCTGATCATGTCGCGGTTCTCGACGGCTTCAATGAACTGAGCCGTGCGGAGCTTGAGGCATTTATCGGCGACTACGGTCTGGCGATGGATCTGAACGATATCCTGTTCTGTCAGGAATACTTCCGGAGTGAGGGACGCGATCCGTCCATTACCGAGATCCGCGTGATCGATACCTACTGGTCGGATCACTGCCGGCATACGACATTTCTCACGACGATCGACTCGGTATCATTTGAAGATCCCGAGATCGAAAAGACTTATCAGGATTATCTCGATGTCAGAAAAGAGCTAGGGCGGACCAAGCCGGTCTGTCTGATGGACGTTGCAACCGTCGCAGTCAAATATCTGAAGGCGAAGGGCATGATGCCGCATCTCGATGAGTCTGAGGAGATCAATGCCTGTACAGTCAAGATCAATGTCAATGTCGACGGCGAAGAGGAGCCGTGGCTGCTGCTCTTTAAGAATGAAACGCACAATCATCCGACTGAGATCGAACCGTTCGGCGGCGCCGCGACCTGTATCGGCGGCGCGATCAGAGACCCGCTTTCAGGGCGGTCATATGTCTACGGCGCGATGAGGATCACCGGAGCGGCCGATCCTCTCAAGGATGTCAGGGAGACGCTCCCCGGAAAGCTTCCGCAGAGAAAGATCGTTGTGACTGCGGCCGAAGGCTATTCTTCATACGGCAATCAGATCGGTCTGGCGACCGGCATTGTCGATGAACTCTATCACCCGGGCTATGAGGCGAAACGCATGGAGATCGGCGCTGTCATCGCGGCGGCTCCGGCCTGCAATGTCAAACGCGAGCGCCCCGAAGAGGGCGATATCGTGATCCTTCTGGGCGGCAGTACCGGCCGCGACGGAATCGGCGGCGCAACCGGTTCCTCGAAAGCGCATGACAGCAAGTCAGTCGAGACCTGCGGTGCCGAAGTGCAGAAGGGAAACGCTCCGGAGGAACGCAAACTGCAGCGCCTGTTCAGAAATCCGAAGGCCAGCTGTATGATCAAGCGATGCAACGATTTCGGAGCCGGCGGCGTGTCGGTTGCGATCGGCGAACTCGCTGACGGACTTGTGATCGACCTCAACGCGGTCCCGAAAAAATACGAAGGCCTCGACGGCACTGAACTGGCGATCAGCGAATCACAGGAGCGGATGGCTGTCGTTGTCGAAAAACAGGATGTCGATGAATTCCTCGCGCTGGCTGACAGCGAGAATCTGCAGGCGTGTCCGGTCGCGGTCGTCTCGAAAGAGCCGCGGCTTGTCATGCACTGGAACGGACAGACGATCGTCGATATCAGCCGTGACTTCATGAATTCAAACGGCGCTGAAAAGCATATCGATATCTGTGTCGGAAAAGGCGGACAGTGTAGCTCTGATACATCGGTAAATGCTGATCCGGGGACCCGGTTCGGCAAGACATTTGATGAGGCACTGACCAATCTCGCCGGCGATTTGAATATATGTTCCAAGCGAGGCTTAAGCGAGCGCTTCGACTCGACGATCGGCGCCGGCGCGGTCTTGATGCCGTTCGGCGGAAAGTATCAGCTGACACCGGTCCAGGCGATGGCCACTAAGATCGCGGTGGAGCATGGTCATACTGATGACTGTTCGCTGATGAGCTGGGGCTACAACCCGTATCTGACTGAACAGTCTCCGTATCGCGGCGCCTATCTTGCAGTCATCGAATCGGTCTGCAAACTAATTGCGAGCGGCGCTGAATTTAAGGATGTCTATCTGACGTTTCAGGAGTATTTCGAAAAGCTCGGCACGGACAGCCGCAAGTGGGGGAAACCTCTGGCGGCGCTTCTCGGCGCATTCAAAGCTCAGAAAGAACTCGGGATCGGCGCGATCGGCGGCAAAGATTCGATGAGCGGATCATTTGAAGAGATCCATGTTCCGCCGACACTCGTGTCATTTGCTGTCACAACCGCAAAGACCGGAGATGTCGTTTCACCGGAGTTTAAAGAAGCCGGCCACAATGTCTGGCTGCTGTCACCCGACGCGGACGAGAACGGACTTCCGAAGGCGGAATCATTAAAGGCACTGTTCACAGTTGTTCACGATCTGACCTCTTCGGGCAAGGCATTGGCTGTCTACACTCCCGGATTCGGCGGTATCGCAGAGGCAGTGATCAAAATGTCACTCGGAAACGGATTCGGTTTTGAGTTTTCCGATGAATTCACACTCGATGAACTGTTCGGTTACTGCTACGGCAGTTTTGTGATTGAGACTGAAGAAGATCCGTCAGCTGTCAGCGGCGCCAATGCACGCCTGATCGGGCAGACGAGCGCGGAACCGGTCTATATTTACGGCGGACAAACAGTTCCTGCCGAAACGGTGACCGGCGCTTACGAGAACAAACTCGAGCCTGTCTTCAGCTGCAATATCGATCAGGGCCAGGCGGAGACTGAAACGATCACATACACCGGCAAACCCGCCGTCGAATTGCCGGCATTCGCTGTCAGATCAGCCAAGCCGCAGTTCCTGATCCCGGCGTTCCCGGGCACAAACTGTGAAGTCGATACGGCAAGGGCGATCGAAGATGCCGGCGGTCTCGCAAAGATCGTTGTCATCAACAATCTTTCGCCGGAAGGCATCAGGCGCAGCATCGGGACATTTGCCAAAGAAGCCCGCAAGTCGCAGGTCATCTTTATCCCCGGAGGTTTTTCGGGAGGCGATGAGCCCGACGGCTCCGGAAAATTTATCACGGCATTTTTCAGAAATGCCGAGATCAGTGCTGAGATTCAGAAACTGCTCGATGAAAGAGGCGGCCTTATGGCCGGCATCTGCAACGGATTCCAGGCGCTGATCAAGCTGGGTCTTGTTCCTTACGGAAAAATCGTCGAGCCGACCGACGACTCACCGACGCTGACCTACAATACGATCGCAAGACATCAGTCGAAGATCGTCAGGACCAGGATCGCTTCAGTAGTCTCACCTTGGCTTTCCTATATGAATGTCGGCGACATCGTCAATGTACCGATCTCGCATGGCGAAGGCCGGTTCATGGCATCCGATGCGCAGATCGAATCGCTTGCGGCAAACGGTCAGATCGCGACGCAGTATGTCGATCTGAACGGACAGGCGAGCATGGATATCCGCTATAACCCGAACGGTTCGTCGCTGTCGATCGAAGGGATCACATCTCCCGACGGACGCGTCTTCGGAAAGATGGGTCACAGCGAGCGAATCGGAACAGGCCTGTATAAAAACGTTCCGGGCAATTATGACAACCGTATGTTTGAAGCAGCGGTCAGGTATTTTAAGGAATAAGAATCAAACCATAAGAAATGAGCCTCTGCCGTCTATCCAAAGAGTGATAGCGGCAGGGGCTTTTTTATGCCCTCGCGAAAAATACAATCCCTATACCGGAAACCTGCAGACAAGTTTTCGGGAAAGGAGATTCGGAAAAATGACATGGAAAACTTCCGGCAAATATGCAACTGATAATTTCGAAAGTGATTCGATAGAATTAGGGCAGGAGGAAACGGAGTTGGCAGCGGGAAGTGATAGTTACAGCGATGTTTACAGAGAAC
This sequence comes from uncultured Lachnospiraceae bacterium, assembly GCA_902773445.1. Lineage (GTDB taxonomy): Bacteria > Bacillota > Clostridia > Lachnospirales > Lachnospiraceae > RUG842. The sequence continues at coordinate 15,911 of CACYEU010000139.1, forward strand.
TGGCTGAACTGATCGGGACAAATAATGCGATGAAACTGTGGAAGCATTATCGCGGTCTGACGATCCAATTCCCTCAGAGATTGTATTCGAGAAAATTTACCAGACAATTCATTGCTGAAAACATGAACAAAATGACGCCCGCGCAGATGGCAACACTGCTGAATCTGACAGATCGCAGAGTGCGCCAGATCATTAAAGAGATCAAACTCAAGAGCGGACAGGACTCTCAGAATTGAAGGAGGTATGATGATGAAAAAATGGTGGATAGCGGTATTGCTTGCAATCGCGATGATGGCGACGGCCTGCGGGAGCGGCAGTTCTTCTGACAATGCCGGTAAGCAGGTAAGTGAATCCAAAGACGATGAACAGGAAACGATCGAATATGAAGAGTTCGAAAAACTGGCAATGACGTTTGAATTGCCTGCCGGGACGACTGAAGAAGAAGGTCAGGCCGGAACGAGATACTTTTACAGAAATGAAGATCTCTATGTGATGCTGGAAAGAGAACTGAAATTTCAATTGGATGATGCAACTTTCGCAGAGTATCTTGCGAATATAGCTGAGGGATTTGAAGGGAAGACCAGTAAAACGAAGAAAATGAAAATCGATGGTTTTCAGGGATATCAGGCTGACATTGACGGAAAAGTAAATGATGAGCCGATGGTGATGACGCTTGTCTCTTTCAATGTTCCTATCGGGTTCATCAGCTTTCTGATGACTGATCAGACTACTGACAAAGCAGACTATGAAGAGATACTCAACAAC
>CACYEU010000140.1 GCA_902773445.1 uncultured Lachnospiraceae bacterium
CCGTGATCAGGATCACGGCGCCGTAGAGGACGTGTCCGTCCTTGCCTGTCTTTGTATTCAGCTGCCATAACACGATTCCGCAGATGATCGGAAACAGTGCCGATAAAATGATCAGCATAATACGGTACTCCTTACAACAACATGCCGAAACCGGAATCGATCAGTCCGGCTGTGATCGCCGGGAACAGTCCCAGGAACACATTGACAGCCACAAGCGTCCACGCAGGGATCAAATATCCGAGTGAGTGATGCCTGCGGACCGGTTCGGCATTTTCCGGATCTTCGTTTTCCGGATGTGAATAGATGCGGATCACTGTCCGCAGAAAATACAATGCATTGAGGGCTGTACTGACAGCCAGTGCGATGAGGACTGCCGTGAACACCCCATATGACGACGAATCCCAGGCGGCGAGCAGGATCAGGAATTTTGAAGCAAACCCGGCAAACAGCGGAATTCCTGTCATCGACAGCGAGCAGATCGTAAACAGGAGACCCGATGTGCGGTCCCGCAGCGCGCTTCCCTGAAGATCTTTAAAGATCATGCTGTTGTCAGCGACCTCCTCAAGCCGCGGCGTCACAAGAAACAGCAATGATTTTGTGACCGAATGTCCGAGCAGATGGAAGATCGCCGCGATATAGCCGGCGCGCCCGCCGATGCCGAGGCTCATGAAGATATAACCGATCTGGGCAGCAGACGAGTAGGCAACCATGCGGTTCACGTCATTTGACCTGATCGCTGAAACCGAACCAAAGATAACACCGGCTATACCGAGAGCCAGAACGATCAGATGCAGCGGCATCCGTTCAAGCAGATCGATGCCGATGACTCTCCAGTAGACTTTGATCAGAAGAAAGATATAGGCTTTTGACACGACCGAACTCATGAATGCAGCGGTCGTCGGTGTTGACCATCCGTAGGTGTCAGGCATCCAGAAGTAGAATGGGAACAGACCGCTCTTGATCGCAAGGCCGATCGTCAGGACGCCGACGACCAGTGTCACGGTCAGCATCATCGACGGATCGGTACTGATCTCAGCGAGGGATTCATGCAGCGGAACCATCAACAGATGACCGGTCATGCCGTAGAGCAGTACGACGCCGAGCAGAAACAGACTTGAACCGAGCAGGTTCATGATCATATAGCGTACTCCTGCCAGCACGATCCTTCCGGTCTCGGTCGCGACCATCAGACCGCAGCTGGCGAGTGTCAGTATTTCGAGAAAAACATAGCCGGTAAAAATGTCATTTGTAAACACGAGCGCGCAGACAGCCGCGGCGGACAGATTGAGCAGCGCGCAGTACAGATTGTGCTTGGTTTCGTCGACTTCCCAGCGCAGATAGCGGTATCCGGCCGGGATCGAGCAGATCAGTACGATCATGAAGACGAGCAGGATCAGGCATTCGAGAACACCGGCGCGGATCTCATTGCCCCACGGCGCCGGGAATTCACCCATCGGGTAGGTGAAGGTACTGTGCGCGTAAGTGTAGTACAGAACGATCGCGTCAGCTGTTGTCAGGAAAACCATCAGAATGCCGCACACAGTATAGGCGGCCTTTTTCTTAAGCAACAGGCAGAGCACACTCGAGAACAGGCTCGCGATGATCATAAAGAGAGGGAGGTTACAGATAAAATCCATCAGTCATTCTCCTCTCTTTCAATAAGGGTCATGGCATAGATCTCATCCATATCCAATGTGTGATAACGCTTGTAGAGACGGACAGTCAGCGCAAGCATGACAGCGGTCACCGAGACTGACACGACAATGCCTGTCAGCACGAGTCCGGACGGAACCGGATTGATAAACGCTTCGGAAAGGATCTTTCCTTCCTCGATGATCGGCGCTTTTCTTCCGTGGATATAGCCGAGCGAGGTCAGGAACAGGAACAGACCGGCGTCCATGATGTTCATACCGATCAGCTTCCTGATCAGATTGCGCTGGAACAGGAGAGTAGCGAAGCCGATACCGAACAGGATGATCGCGACAGCTTCCTGATAGTTGTTGAGGAGGGCGTCAAGCATGGCCGATCATCCCCCTTTCAAACAGTGAGTAGAATCCATACATCGTACAGGCGACGACTAAACCGACTGCGATATTGAGAGGCAGGATCAGCCCGGCTGAAAGGATCGCGCCGGGGATCCCCTTCGGAATCGGATTGTGCATGCCGTTCGCGCCGACAAAGAAGACAAATCCTTTTGAAAGGCTGTAGAAACCAAGCGCGGCGAACGTCATGATATTTAACCGCTTGTAGGTGAAGATCCGGTCTGTCGTCGTGAATCCGGCCGAAGCCGACAGAATGATCAGCGACGCTCCGAGAATCGTTCCGCCTGAAAATCCGCCGCCCGGGGACAGGTGTCCGTTCAGGATGATATAGATGCCGAACAGCAGGATGCACGGAACAAGAAAGAGTCCAATGACGCGCAGAATCGTATCCGACGAAGTGTCAAATACCGGCTCGGCGACAAACCGGTTCTTATCTTTTGCTCCGAAGCGAAGCAGGATCGTCGTACAGACGAGTGCCGTAAACAGAACGAACGATTCGCCGAGTGTATCGAATGCACGGTAGTCAAGGATCATGGCAGCGACAACATTGACTGCGCCGGTCTCCTCGAGACCTTTTTCAATATAGCGCGACGCAACCACATCCGCCCGCGGGTTTTTAAATCCGTACAGCGGCAGATGAGCAATCATATAGAGCATGACTGCGATGAAAAGGATGCAGCTGATCACAGCGATGATCCGGTAGAGTACGTGATAGCGCTGCTGACGCCGTTGGATCTCTTTTTGCATCTCCGGGTTGGAGAGGAGGGATTCCTGCCATTTCCGGACCGCACTCTTGCGGATCTGCCGTGAGACGTCGGGTTTTTCTTCGGTGTTGAGGAACTCCTCCATGCCGGAGGAATCCTTTCTGAAACAGGCACGCAGGAATTCTTTCATGAGCGCACCTCCCGTCTGTGTTCGGATCCGGGCACCGGATCGGAATCAGCCGTCGGATCTGTACCGGGTGCATCTTCCTCGTCAGCCGGATCTTTCAGCGCTTCACGTCCCAGCCTCCGAAGGGTCAGGAAGAACAGAATACTGGTGATGCCGGCTCCGACAGCGGCTTCGGTGACCGCCAGATCCGGAGATTCAAGCAATGTCCAGACAACAGCCATGATCGTACTGTAAGCCATGAAGATAATGATCGCGGGCAGCAGGCGCTTTGTCAGATTAACGCCGACCGCGCAGACGATCAGGAGGACGAGCAGGATGATTTTAAAAATCTCAAGAAGCGTCATTCTGATCCTCCCGTTTAACAAACCTGCCCAGCTTCGTGTCCATATAGTATTCGATCTGGGCGATAAAATGAGTCGATACGGGTGATGTGCACCACATGAAGCAGACGATCAGGAATAATTTCAGGATCACGACAGCTTCGCCGGAACCGATCATGACGGCCAGAGCCGCGCAGAACAGCCCCAGAGAGTCACCGATGCCGGAAGCATGGATCCTGTTCATGATAAATCCGAAAATATAAACGCCGAGGATCGCTGAGGCAAATGAGAATATTGCGATCGCCAGGAGAACGGCTGTCAATGCAAAACGGACCCATTCCATCACGCATCCTCCTTTTTGCGTCTGATGTAGACAGCTGAGAAGATCAGAACCGATACGAAACTGATCAGAGCATAGATCAGGGCGATATCAGCGAGAAAGCTTTCATCGAGCAAAACTGTCAGAATGAGAAAGATGACGATGACCATCGTGCCGACCATATTGACTCCGATCAGACGGTCGGTAAGCCTCGGACCTTTGATCGACCGGATCATAGCCAGTGCAATCAGCGGAGCCAGGCAGATCAGCGCGACAGTATACAGCAGATTGTATGCTTCAACGATCGACATGACGCATTCTCCTGAAATCAAACTGCGGCAGTCAGAAGCGCAGTTTCCTGAGTATGTGAATAAAGGAGGACGTGTCGACATTGTCTGCAAATTCCCTGCGCAGACAGTGAATGACAAAACGATCCCCCTCCTGTAAAACCGTATATGTTCCCGGCGTCAATGTGATCGAGTTGGCGAGAACGACATTTGAGAACGGGTCGTTCAGTCCCGAATGGATCTCGATCAGCACCGGGTCCGGCTTCTTGCCGGGTTTCCAGACAACAGCGATCACCGCAAAGGCCGCAATAAAGATCTCCCGAACCAGATTGAGTGCATAAAGGATAAAGAGCGGGAGATTGCGGATGATGATCCTGTCGTAAGCAAGCTTGTATCCGAGCATTCTGTAGAAGACAAAAGAAACGAGCGCAGTTATCAGGAGACCCAGTATCACGATCTCCACTGTGATGCGCCCGTTAAAGATTAACCATAATGCAAAAAACAGGATAAACATAACACAATCAGTATATCAAAACACAGACTCTGTTGCAAAGAAAGCCGCTGTTATTGTTCGGCCAGCATATCTCCGATCCTGTCGGCGATTTCAGCCATCTCGTCAGCCGGTCTGACAAGCGCGAAACGGACATAGCCTTCGCCGTGCGGACCGAAAGCGGTGCCCGGCGTTCCGATGATCCCGGTCTTCTCCATCAGTGTCTCAACAAATGACACAGATGTATACCCTTCGGGAACAGGAAGCCATACGAACATTGTTCCGTCGGATTTCGGCACATTCCAGCCGGCTTTCCTCAAGCCGTCACAAAGAGCATCCCTCCGGCGCTGATACTCAGTACACTGCGCGTAGACATCATCCATCGGTCCGGTCAGCGCGGCAACGACAGCCTTTTGTGTCGGGTACGGGATCCCGAAGTCATACTGGCTGCGCAGGAGCTTCAGTGAGTTGACGATGCTTTTGTTGCCGATCAGGTAAGACGCGCGCAGTCCTGTCATGTTAAATGACTTGGACAGCGAGAAGAACTCGACACCGACTTCTTTCGCTTCCGGAAGTGACAGAAATGAGAAGCCTTCCTTTCCGTCAAATATAATGTCCGAATAGGCATTGTCATTGATGATGAAGAAACCGTATTTTTTTGCCATCCCGATCATCTCAAGATACATTTCCTTAGGCGCTGACATACCGACCGGATTGGACGGGTAGGAGAGTACGATAAACCTGGTAACGCGGAGAATGTTCTCGGGGATCTCTCTGATATTCGGCAGAAAATCGTTCTCTTTGACAAGCCGGTAATAATAGATGTTCGCATCCGCGAGTTGAGCTCCCGCCTCATAGATCGGGTATCCCGGGTCCGGCAGCAGGACAACTTCACCGGGATTGACCGTCGCCATGCCCAGATGCCCCATGCCTTCCTGCGTCCCGTGCACGCCAGTGATCTCATCGGCACTGATTTCCGCTCCGTAGCGGGTCCTGTAATAGGTCACCAGCGCATCCAGTACTTCGGGAGTGTCAGTCAGCGAATAGCGGTAGTTGAACGGGTCGCGCATCGCATCCGCAAGCGCATCCATGATATGCTGAGGTGGTTTGAAGTCCGGAGTGCCGATCGAGAGATTGATGACCTCCCGTCCCGATGCGACCAGCGCGTCCTTTTTTTCATCCATTTCAGCGAAGATTCCGGTACTGAACTTTTTTAATCGGTCTGCCGGTTGATAATCCATAGAAACGACCTCCTTTAAGGTATCTTTATCTTAACAAAACACCGGATTCTCATCAAGAA
>CACYEU010000141.1 GCA_902773445.1 uncultured Lachnospiraceae bacterium
CGGACAATACGATCCCAGCTTCCGTAGATACGTTTGTATGAACAGACACCGTACTGTTCGACCTCCTCCATGATATAATCCGCATACTGGGCCGAAATATTCTCGGCGTCGATCAGCAGTGCGAATCTTTTTTCTTCTGTCATGAGTTACCCCCTGTCAAATACGTTTGTCAGAAAACAATCATAGCATATTTGTTATTTCCCGGCAAAATCAGCTGATCAGATCATGCAGCTTCGGGAATATACGTAAGCTGCGTTCAAGCGCCCCTGTCATTTTTGCGATCGTAATTCCGTAATTAGTGAACGGAATGCCTGCTGCCTGTGCCGCTTCCATTCTGACCAGGACATCCCGTTCCGTCAGCATGCAGGCTCCGCAGTGCAGAATAAGATCGTACCGGCTCAGATCATCAGGAAACTCTTTGCCTGAAGCGGTCTCATAGATGAAGTCATGACCGGTCGAACGTTTCAGCCAGTTCGGAATCTTAACGGTTCCGATATCGTTGCACTGTCTGTGGTGCGTGCAGCCTTCAGCAATCAGGATCCTGGCTCCTTCCTCAAGATGATCGATCGCGGCGGCACCTGCAACTGCTTCATCCAGAAAACCCTTGACCCGGGCCATCAGAATCGAGAACGACGTCAGCCGGACACTGTCCGGCACGATTTCTGCAACAATCTCAAACGCCTGGCTGTCAGTGACAACAAGCGCCGGATCATTTTTTAAAACAGCCAGCGTCTGCTCCAGTTCGGTTTCACGTGTCGTCACAACGATTGCATGGCTGTCAAGGATATCGCGGATCGCCTGGACCTGCGGCAGGATCATTCTGCCCTTCGGGGCTGACTCATCGATCGGCGTGACCAGCACGACAACATCGTTTTCTTTGATGAAATCACCGATCAGGCGCAGGCTGCTCTTCTTCGGAGCAAGCTTTCCGAGCATTTCCTTTAATTCGTGAATATGAAAGCCGGTCAAAGCGCTGACCCAGATCTCATTGTCTGTGGTTTCAGGGATTTCATCAAGCAGATCAGACCGGTTGTGCACCAGTATATACGGGACTTGCTTCTGTCTGATCATCCCGATCAGCTGCTCTTCTTCTTCAAGCATCGGCCTTGCGGCATCGGTGACGAGGACCGCGATATCGGTTGTTGCGAGCTTCCGCAGAGTTTTCCTGACCCGCAGTTCTCCGAGTTCTCCCTCGTCGTCAAAGCCGGGCGTATCGGTCACAACGACCGGCCCGAGCGGAAGCAGCTCCATCGCTTTGTTGACAGGGTCAGTTGTTGTACCCTTGACATTTGAAACGACTGCGATATCCTGACCTGTCACCGCGTTCATCAGGCTGGATTTACCGACATTGCGGCATCCGAAAAATCCGATATGAACACGTGAAGCGCTGGGTGTATCCTGTAAACTCATTCTATAAATCCTCCAGAAAAAAACCACATCCGGAAGGATGCGGTCTTAACGATGCTTGGCAAGGCTTGCCTTCGCAGAGACGCCGTCGAGCCTTCCGAGAGCGCCTGATAAAGCATTGATCTTATCCATCGGCGCATCGAGTGCGATACAAATGATATGGAGACTTCTCTCCCGATACGGGATCCCCATCCGGCCGATGATATGATGCCGGTATTGATGAAGCAGTTCGTTGACTTCATCAACTGAGTCATCGATATCGATGATAATACTGAGTACAGCGACTTTTGTATCCATCTGTTAATCCCGTCATTCTGACATCGGTTGCGGCTCAATCATACCGTTGAGGGTAACTTATGTCAAGTTTTGAACACGCTGTTGTTTTTGCTCTTTCTATCCCTTACAATATACCCATGTCGTATAAATTGATCGAATTACAATCTGTTTCAAAGTCGTTCGGCGATCTCAAAGTCCTTGACAATTTCAGTCTCTATGTCAGGGAGAATGAGTTTTTGACGCTCCTCGGCCCATCCGGCTGCGGCAAGACGACTTTGCTCAGGATCCTGGGTGGTTTCGAAACACCCGATGAAGGAAGGATCCTGTTCGACGGCGTCGATATCACTGATCTTGCCCCGAATAAACGGCAGCTCAACACTGTATTTCAAAAAGACACTCTGTTCTATCACATGAGTGTCGCCGAGAATATTGCGTTCGGGCTCAGGATCAGACACGCCTCAAAAGCCCTGATCAAAGAAAAGACAGATTATGCGCTTCATCTGGTCGGTCTCGACGGATTCGCAGACCGCATGCCTGATTCCCTTTCGGGCGGTCAGGCACAGCGGATCGCAATTGCGCGGGCGATCGTCAACGAGCCGAAAGTATTGCTGCTCGACGAACCGCTTTCGGCACTGGACCTGAAACTGCGCCAGGATATGCAGTATGAACTGATCCGGCTGAAGGAAGAGCTCGGCATCACATTTATCTATGTCACACACGATCAGGAAGAAGCGCTGACAATGTCCGATTCGATCGTTGTCATGAATGCCGGCAGGATCCAGCAGATCGGCACTCCCGAAGACATCTACAACGAACCGAAGAATGCGTTTACAGCCGATTTTATCGGCGACGGCAATATTTTTGACGCGCTGATGATCCACGATCAGCATGTCAGTATCCTCGGCACGGATTTCGAATGTGTCGACACGGGTTTCGGCGAAAATAATCCGGTCGATGTCATTATACGTCCGGAGGATGTCGAGCTTGTCAGTCCCGAAAAAGGCACGATCGAAGGAATTGTCAAATCCGTGATCTTTAAAGGCGTCCATTATGAGATGGATGTCGACGCTCACAATTACCACTGGCTTGTGCACAGTACAAAAATGGTTCCCGAAGGAACTCCTGTCGGGATCCTTGTCGACCCGTTCAATATTCAGGTCATGCATAAGCCGTCCCGTCCCGACGAGGAGGCGGCGAACCATGCGTAGGCGCTGGCTTGCCGCGCCGTTTCTGCTGTGGTCGGCCGCGTTTATCATCATTCCGATCTTTATGATCATTTGGTTTGCCCTGACAGACCAGAGCGGGTCTTTCACATGGTCAAATATTCTTGAAATGGGTCTGGCTGACAATATCAAGGCACTCGCGCTGGCGCTGCTCCTGTCGATCGCGGCGACACTGATCTGTCTTGTGATCGCCTATCCGATCGCGATGATCCTCGCCGGCAAAAAGAACGGCCGCAATACGATGATCGCGATGCTCTTTATTCTTCCGATGTGGATGAATTTTCTTCTCCGGACGATGGCATGGCAGACACTTCTTGAAAAAAACGGTGTGATCAATACGATCCTCCGTGTACTGCATCTGCCGGCCGTTACGATCATCAACACTCCCGGCGCGGTCATTCTCGGAATGGTCTACAATTTTCTTCCGTTTATGATCCTTCCGCTCTATACCGTGCTCTCAAAGATCGACCGCGAGATCACTTATTCAGCGCGCGATCTCGGAGCCGGTCCGTTTCAGACATTTGTCAAGATCACTCTCCCTCTGTCAAAGCCCGGTATGATCAGCGGTATTACGATGGTCTTTGTCCCGGCTCTGACAACATTTGTGATCACGGATCTTCTCGGCGGAGGAAAAGTCCAGCTGATCGGCAATACGATCGAGCAGGAATTCATTCAGGGATCAAGCTGGCATGTCGGCTCAGGCTTATCGTTGATCCTGATGATCTTTGTGTTTATCAGTATGGTCCTCGTCGCAAAATATGACCCGCAGTCGACAGGGACCGCGATCGGAGGCCGCCCATGAACCCAAGGCCTCTCAGAATCGCTAAAAGAATATACACCTTCCTGATCATACTGTTTATGTACGCACCGATCGCCGCCATGATCGTGCTGTCTTTCAACGCTTCAAAATCGCGCGCTGTCTGGGGAGGTTTCACATTCGACTGGTACAGACGCCTGGTCAGCGACGCAGGCATCCTGTCGGCATTCAACAATACGATCCTGATCGCCCTGATCTCATCGATCGTCGCAACGGTGATCGGGACTGCCGGCGCAATCGGTCTGATGCGGATGAAAAGCCGGCCGCGCGCGGTATCAGTCGCGATCGCCAATATTCCGATGCTGAATGCCGATATCGTTACGGGCATCTCTCTGATGCTTCTGTTCATCGCAATGCGCATGACGCTCGGCTTTACTACGGTACTGATCGCTCATATTTCGTTCTCGATACCGTATGTGATCTTAAGTGTTCTGCCAAAGCTCCAGCAATCACGCGGTGGGTCCTACGAGGCTGCGCTCGATCTCGGAGCGACGCATACACAGGCATTCTGGCGCATCGTATTTCCCGACATCCTTCCGGGTATCCTGTCCGGTTTTATGCTGGCATTTACGATGTCGATCGACGATTTTATCATCACTCATTTCACAAAAGGACCGGGTGTCGACACGCTGTCGACACGCATTTACAGTGAGGTCCGCAAGGGCATCAAGCCTGAGATGTACGCGCTTTCGACGATCCTGTTCCTCATTGTTTTGCTGCTGCTGTTTCTGATCAATTATGCTCCCGAAAAAAAATCAAGCCGGAGCATGAAACATCTGGTCCTGTCGCGGGTCGTTCCGTGCGCCCTGGTCATTGCTGTGCTGGTATTTGCGCTGCACAGCACCGGCAAAGTATCGGCTGCCGCCGGCCGCAACGGGGAGGTCGTCGTATACAACTGGGGAGAATATATCGATCCGGACGTGATCACGATGTTTGAGAAAGAGACCGGCATTCGTGTCATCTACGAGGAATATGAGACCAATGAAGTCATGTATCCGAAAATCTCATCGGGCGCCATCGCCTACGACGTTGTCTGTCCTTCCGAGTATATGGCAGAGCGTATGATCAGCGAAGGCCTGCTGCAGCCGGTCGACCGCTCAGTCATGCCGGAAGTCAGCAATATTGAAGACCGCTTCTTCAATGTCTGTGACAGTTTCGATCCGGGCAACCGCTATTTCACACCGTACTGCTGGGGAACCGTCGGAATCCTTTACAACACCAATATGGTCAAAGAGCCGTTTGACAGCTGGTCGATCCTCTGGGATGAGCATTATAAAGGCGAGATACTGATGCAGAACAGCGTCAGAGATGCGTTCGGCATCACGTTAAAGTATCTCGGTTATTCACTTAACTCGACCGATCTCGACGAACTGACTGAAGCGCGCGACATGCTGATCAGACAGAAGCCGCTCGTTCAGGCCTATGTCGTCGATCAGGTGCGCGATATGATGATCGGTGAAGAAGCCGCATTGAGTGTGATCTATTCAGGTGAAGCTCATGAAACAAAAGCGCAGAATCCCAATGTCGGCTATGTGATCCCGAAGGAAGGAAGCAACATCTGGATCGACGGCTGGGTCATTCCGAAAAACGCCCGCAATGCCGAAAACGCGAACAAATGGATCAATTTTATGTGCCGTCCGGATGTCGCGACGATGAATTTTGAATACATGATGTATTCAACACCTAATAAAAAAGTCCGGGAACTGACGACCAATTCCGAACTAAAGAATTCTTCGATCCTCTTCCCTGCCGAAGAGGATCTCGACAGATGTGAAGTGTTCCGCTATCTCGGAAGCGGACCGACTGACACCTACAACAGACTGTGGCGCGAAATTAAGAGCCATTAGTCATCTGTTCGAAATCAAACAGTGACAGCTGTGTATCCTCGGGAAGGTCTCCAAACAGGCCTTCCTTTTCCATATCATTCATAATTGTTGAATTGACATGCGAACGCTCCTGAAAATCGGCGCGCGACAGGAACGGACCGCCAAGCGCGGCCTTCTCAGCCAGGTTGGCAGCCTTCTCTCCCATTCCGTCAATCGAATCGAACGGAGGCAGGAGTTTACCGTCAACGATCTGGAAGCGGTGAGCTTTTGAGCGGTAGATGTCTAACGGCAAAAACTCGATCCCGCGCGCATACATCTCACGGACGATCTGCAGATCTTTGAGCAGATCCTCTTCCTTTGCCGTCAGCCGGTCTCCGTTCTTCGACTGCTTGCGCTTCATCAGATCATCGATCACATACCGGACTTTCTCAGGTCCGTGGCACATCAGCGCGTACGAGAACGCGTCGGCCCGGACTGTATAATAGGCCGCGTAATACGCCAGCGGGTAATTGACTTTGCAGTACGCGATCCTGTAAGCCATCATCACATAGGCGGCCGCGTGAGCCTTCGGGAACATATATTTGATCTTTTCACAGGAATCAAGATACCAGTCGGGAACGTTGTGTTCCTTCATCAGTGTCTTCCATGAGCCGGTCAGTCCCTTGCCCTTTCTGACCGCCTCCATGATCTTAAATGACGTCTCCTTGTCGATCTCTTTTTTGATCAGATACAGCATGATGTCATCGCGCGTACAGATCGCGGATGCCAGCGTTGCCGTCCCGGCTTTGATCAGATCCTGCGCATTGTTCGTCCAGACGTCGGTTCCGTGTGAAAGGCCTGATATCTTGACCAGATCAGACAGTGTCTTAGGACCGGCTTCCTCGACCATCGGGATGACAAATGTCGTGCCGAACTCGGGAATACCGAGACATCCGAGCGGACATCCGCCGATCTGTTCCGGCGTGATGCCAAGCGCTTCGGTTCCTGCGAACAGACTCATAACATCAGGATCGTCCAGCGGGATCTCTGTCGCATTGAACGGTTTACCGGTGATCTGCTGTACATACTCTTCAAGCATCTTGATCATTGTCGGATTATCATGTCCGAGAATATCAAGCTTCAGAAGGTTCTTTTCGATCGAGTGATACTCAAAATGCGTTGTGATGATATCACTCTTCATGTCATTTGCCGGGCGCTGGATCGGTGTGAATGAGTGAATATTCTCACCGCGCGGCAGCACAACGATACCTCCCGGGTGCTGCCCGGTACCGCGCCGTATACCCATGCATCCGGCTTTAAGGCGTTCGATCTCACAATGTCTGGGCTTCTCTCCCTTTTCCTCGAAATAATTCATGACATAACCGAACGCTGTTTTTTCAGCGAGGGTACTGATCGTACCAGCCCTGAATGTGTTGCCCTCCCCGAACAGGACCTCAGTATAGGCATGTGCCTTGCTTTGATAATCGCCTGAAAAATTCAGATCGATATCAGGCTCCTTGTTCCCTTTGAAACCTAAGAACGTTTCAAACGGAATGTCAAAGCCGTCTTTCTTTAGCGGCGCTCCGCAGACCGGACAGGTCTTGTCCGGCATATCCCAGCCGCAGTCGACATGAAGCGGATGCTCGCTTTCACAGTCAAACTCGGAATAACGGCATTTCTCGCAGTAATAGTGCGCGGGCAGCGGATTGACTTCGGTGATGCCTGCCATCGTCGCGACAAATGACGAGCCGACCGATCCTCTCGAACCGACCAGATACCCGTCCTGATTGGATTTTGAGACAAGTTTTTGCGCGACGACATACAAACCGGCGTACTGGTTTGAGATGATCGAATTGAGTTCCTTATCGAGACGTTCTCTGACAATATCGGGAAGCGGCTCGCCGTAGATCTCAGCGGCCCGGCTGCGACACATCGTCTCCAGGGTCTCATCGGCATCAGGAACGATCGGCGGGCATTTGTCGGGACGGACAGGTTCGATGCGTTCGATCTTCTCGGCGATCAGATTGGTATTTTCAACGACGACTTCATATGCTTTCTCTTCTCCGAGATAACTGAATTCATCGAGCATCTCCTCCGTTGTGTGAAGGTAGAGCGGCGGCTGATGCTCGGCATCATCGTAATTGGCGCCGGATTGGATAATACGCCGGAAGATCTCATCCTCCGGGTCAAGGAAGTGGACATCGCCTGTCGCGCAGACAGGTTTGCCCATCCTGTCAGCGATCTCAACGATCTTTCTGTTGATATTGATCAGGTCATCCTCGTTTTTGATATCCGGGTGTCTGTCATCATCGATCAGATAACGGTTGTTTCCGATCGGCTGGATCTCAAGATAGTCATAATAATCGGCGATCCGGTCGATCTTGTCGTCATCCTCATGCTCGAGGATCGCGTTGACCAGCTCTCCGGCCGAACAGGCGCTGCCGAGGATCAGGCCCTCGCGGTAACGGTTCAGCACACTTTTCGGTATTCTGGGTCTTCTCGCAAAATAATCGATATGTGATTTGGAGACAAGCGTATAGAGGTTGACCCGGCCGGTCTCATTAGCCGCCAGAAGAACCGCATGGTATGTCGGCAGAGACTTCGGGTTGATGCCGTTCTTTCGGATCAGCTGTCCGAGCTGTTCGGTCGTCGTGATATTCTGCTGAGCCAGCCTTCTGCTCAATTCGATAAAAATATCAGCTGCTGCGCAGGCATCGTCAGTCGCGCGGTGATGGTTGAGCAGTTTAACACCGAGCTCTTTCGCAACCTGATTCAGCCTGAACCCTTTCAGCTCAGGCAGCATAAAGCGGGCCAGATCAACAGTGTCTAAATAGTCAAATGTCCGATCGATTCCCTGATAGCGGCAGGCCTGCTCAAGAAAGCCGACATCGAAACCAGCATTGTGCGCAACCAGCATCGAATGTCCGACAAACTCGAGAAATTTAGGCAGGATCTCTTCAATTGAGGGAGCTCCTTCAAGCA
>CACYEU010000142.1 GCA_902773445.1 uncultured Lachnospiraceae bacterium
CATCCTTCTTTGGTACAGCCTTTGCTTTCGGTTTTGTCTTTTCAGGTGCTGTACCGTCTGCTGTCAGGCGGATGATACGGCGCGGACACGCTCTTGCGCAGGCTCCGCATCCGATGCATTTTTCAGAATCGATATGGGCAAGATCTTCTTCGACCTGGATCGCATCAAATTTGCAGGCCATTTCGCAGAGACGGCAGCTGATGCAGCCTGCATTACATTCTGTTCTGACCTGTTTTCCTATTTCATGGTTATTACACTGGACCATCCATTTCTGGTCGTACGGAACCATCTCGATCAAATGCTGCGGGCAGACAGCGACACACTGCTTGCATCCCTGACATGCCTCTTTGTCGACAAGAGCAATCTCATCCACGATATGGATCGCATCAAACTGGCAGACTTCAACACAGGATCCGTAACCGAGGCAGCCGTAATTACAGGCCTTCGGTCCGTTATTCTGAACATATTTCATCATCTGACAGTCCTGTACTCCGTAGTAACTGAAGCTCTGATTCGCCTCATCGCCGGTTCCGGAGCATTTGACAAATGCGACCATTCTGGTCATATTGCCCGCTTCAACGCCCATGATCGCGCCGATCTGAGCGGCAACTCGGCTTCCGCCGACCGGGCAGGTGTTGACCGGAGCTTCGCCCTTTGCGATCGCGGCGGCAAGTCCCGAGCATCCCGGGAATCCGCAGGCACCGCAGTTGTTGCCGGGCAGCGCTTCGAGAACGGCTGCTTCTTTTTCATCAACTTCAACCGCAAATCTTTTTCCGGCAATACCGAGGAACAATCCAATGAAAATGCCTGTACCGCCGACCACTGCGGCCGCGAGTAAAATAGCTTGCACTGACATAATGAACCCTCCTCTTAAATGATGCCCGAAAAACCGATAAATGCGATTGCCATCAATCCGGAAGTCACGAGCACGATCGCAATGCCTCTGAACGGTTTCGGTATATCGTTATACTCAATCTTTTCACGGATGCCGGCCATCAGAATCAATGCTAATGCGAATCCGACTGCCGTCGCAAAACCGTTGACTGTACCGGCAAGAATGCCGTAATCATATTTATCAACATTGTTGAGTGCGACACCGAGCACCGCGCAGTTTGTCGTAATCAGCGGCAGGTAGACACCGAGTGCTCTGTAGAGTGACGGTATCGCCTTCTTCAGGAACATTTCAACAAACTGGACCATCGCCGCGATAACGAGGATAAAGACGATCGTCTCCAGATACTCAAAATGCAGCGGTACCAGAATAAAACGGTACAAGAACTCTGAAACCAAAGCTGAGATCGTCAGTACGAAAATGACCGCACCGCCCATACCGACAGCCTGATCGGTCTTTTTAGAGACCCCGAGGAACGGACAAATGCCGAGGAACTGGCTGAACACAACATTGTTGACGATAGCAGCACTGACTGCAATCAATAATAATTCTTTCATGCCGGCTCACCTCCGTTCACGATCTGTTTTGACGCGTTATCGCGAAGTCCTGCCCTGGCCGTCTCAGCAAAGATCTGTACTCCGCAGCCTCCTCTTGCGGCACATCCAGCACAGTCAGACGGAGCGCATGACGCAGTCTGTACCTGAGGCTTTGCCTTAGCCTTAACCGGTTTCTTCGTTTTTGCTTCTGCAGCAGCCTTCTCGCGCTTCTTCTGCTCTCTCTTTGACATGATGTATGTCACAAGCGCGATCAAAGCTGCAAGGACAAAGAATGCGCCGGGCTGAAGGACAAAGATCGATATCGGGACATATCCTTTCGGCATGATCTGCATTCCGGCGAT
The DNA here is from genome assembly GCA_902773445.1 of uncultured Lachnospiraceae bacterium. Taxonomy (GTDB): domain Bacteria; phylum Bacillota; class Clostridia; order Lachnospirales; family Lachnospiraceae; genus RUG842. The sequence goes on from CACYEU010000142.1 coordinate 1,791, forward strand.
CGTTCCGTTGCCGAAGAGTTCACGCACACCGCCGAGGATTCCCAGCGCGATTGTGAATCCGAGTCCCATGCCGATTCCGTCGAATGCCGAGAGCCCGACCGAATGCTTCGAAGCATAGGCTTCAGCGCGGCCGAGAATAATACAGTTGACGACGATCAGCGGGATATAGACACCGAGCGACTGTGACAGATCCGGAAAATAACCTTCCATCAGGAACTGTACGATCGTCACCAGTGACGCGATGACAACAATGAATGCCGGGATACGGACCTCATCCGGAATAATCTTCCTCAGCAGAGAGATCACGATATTGGACAGGACCAATACAACAAGGGTACAGAGTCCCATGCCGATACCGTTGATCAGCGATGTCGTCGTCGCAAGTGTCGGACACATGCCGAGCAACATGACTGTTGTCGGATTCTCTTTGATCAATCCGTTGTAGAGACGTTCTGTATATTTGTTCATGAGACGCCTCCTTTCAAAACCTGATTATAATAGCTCAACGCAGCATTGACGCCTCCGGTAACCGCCTTTGATGTGATCGTTGCACCTGAAAGCGCATTGATCTCTTCGTCTGAAGAGGTTCCGGTCTTAACGACCGTGAACTTCTCGACGTCTTTGCCTTCGTACTGCTTTGTGAAAGACGGGTCTTCACGCGCGTTCATACCAAGTCCCGGAGACTCGGAGATCGACAGGAACGATACACCGCTGACCTGTCCGTCAGCATTAATACCGACTGTAAACTGAATATCCCCGGCATAGCCTTCCCCGTCAGTGACGGTGATCACATACCCTTTCACTTCGCCGCCGTCTTTTGCTTCGACAACTTCATCGATCGTACATTTACCGGAAGCGGATGCGATCTTATCGGCCTCTTTCTGATCATAATCGATCACGTTGAATTCCTTCGCGTCGCTGACAACGGTCTTGTACGCATCATTCTTCTGCTGTTCTTTTGCCTCTTGTATCGGGGCCAGTGTGATCTCGTGAACGAGACCGAGAAGGAGTCCTGCGATGATCGTGATGGCAGCTAAAAGTCCTGTATGCTTTATAATGCCTTTCATGACTTCGCACCCCCTTTCTTCGGTCCAAATGCCCTTGGCATCGTATACTTTTCAATCAGAGGAACGAACACGTTGCTGATGATGATCGCATACGAAACGCCCTCAGCCGATGACCCGAAGATTCTGAACAATCCGGTCAGCACGCCGAGCAGGACGCCGTAAATGATCCTGCCTTTCGGCGTGATCGGTGATGTTACATAGTCGGTCGCCATGAACCATGCGCCGAGCATCAGCCCGCCTCCGCACAGATGCGCGGTAATAAACATCGGATCAAGACCGTGGCCTCCGAAGATCGCGATGAAGATCACGAACGTCAGAATGTAAATGCCCGGAATCACAATATCAATGACTTCAAACCAAAGCAGGATGATCGCACCGATCAGAATCGCGATGACTGATGTCTCGCCGATCGTACCGGAAGTAAAACCGAGAAGCATATCCTTCGTGTTGATCGCTTCGCCGGCTTTCAGGGCCGCAAGCGGTGTTGCGGATGAGCTTCCGATCTGCGGGAAATTCGTCATAATGCTTGTAAAAGATATCAACAGGAAACATCTGGCGCCGAGTGCCGGATTCATAAAATTCTGTCCGAGGCCGCCGAATACCTGTTTGACAACAAGGATCGCGAAAACGCCGCCGAGCACACCGATCCACCAAGGAGCATTGGCAGGAAGGTTCAGCCCGAGAAGAAGGCCGGTCAGCGCCGCCGATCCGTCCTTGACGAGAACAGGTTTGTGCATGGCCTTTTGGTAAATGAACTCAGTCAGCACACATGATACGATCGACGAAAGCAGCACGATGAGCGAGCGCGGGCCGAAATTGTAGATACCGAATATCGTTGTCGGCAGCAATGCGATGATCACCAGATACATCAGCTTGCTGGTCGTGATCTTTGATCTGATATGGGGTGATGATGAAATATGAATCTTATTGTTCATTAATCATTCCCCCCTTTCTTCGCCTCTTCGGCTTGTTTGGCTTCTTTCGCCTTTCTCTCGCGGATCATGAACATCACATCCTTCTTGTAAGATGCAATTTCCTGCTTCAGCGGTCTCTTCGCGGGACACGTATAGCTGCAGCAGCCGCACTCAACACACTCGAGACCGTTCCACTTCTCAAACACATCAGCCTGATGATGTTCAGCAAAATCAGCGAGATATGAAGGAACCAGATAGCTCGGGCATACTTCCACGCAGCGCCCGCAGTTGATACATGGGCTAGGCGGAAGATCTGCAATCGGATCATGTATCCGGCAGAGCAGACATGAACTGGTCTTCGTGACGGGAATATCAGTCGTGAACAGGGCAAAGCCCATCATCGGTCCTCCCGAAATGATCTTTTCGGGTTCTTCTTTAAATCCGCCGCAATGGTCGATCAGTTCCTGCTGATTCATGCCGATCGGCGCGATAAAATTGCCGGGATTGGCAATCGCGCGTCCGGTCACCGTGATCAGACGCTCCGTCACCGGGCGGCCGTTGTTGACCGCATTATCGATCGCGATCAGAGTCTCGACATTGTCGACGATACAACCGGCATCTGCGGGCAGCATTTTGGAATTGATCTTCCGTCCGGTCGTCGCGAAAATCAGCGACCGCTCAGCACCCTGCGGGTATTTTGTCTTCAATGCGACCACTTCGATGCGCGGTTCTGATTTGGTCATCTCAGAAAGCTTTTCGATGCAGTCTTTTTTGTTGTTCTCGATTGCGAGGATTCCCTTTGCCTTGTCAAATATCGTCAGGACGACTTTAAGACCGGCGATCAGTTTCTCCGGGTTCTCAAGCATACGGCGGTAGTCAGCAGTGATATAAGGCTCGCACTCCGCACAATTCGCGATGATATACTCGATCTTATCGGGTTCCTTTGGCGAAAGCTTTACATGAGTCGGGAAACCTGCGCCGCCCATGCCGACAACACCGCTGTCCGCGATCTTACGGATGATCTCATCGCGCGACATTTCATCGACCGGCTTTACTTCAGGATACTGTACTTCTTCGTACAATCCATCATTCTCAATGACGATCGCGTCACCTTCGGTCCCGACTGCATTGAAATGCTTTTCAAATGCTTTGACTGTGCCTGATACCGAAGAGAATACCGGAGAAGATACAAATCCTCCCGCCTCTGCGATGCATTGTCCCTTGAGCACACGGTCACCTACTGCGACGATCGGTTTGGCCGGAGCACCGATATGCTGAGAAAGAAGATAGACCATATCGCCTTTCGGTGTGACCCGCTCGATCGGCTTATCCTTTGCCCAGTGTTTGCCGTCAGGCGGATGCACTCCGCCTTTAAATGAGACAAGCTTCATTTCGATCTTCCTTTCTGCCTAATAATTAACAATTCTATGCAAAAGAGGGGCTATGAATCATAGCCCCATCCTATTAAATTGCCTTTTCACAATCAGTGTCATGGCCTTATTTACTCTTCGTCAGCACTCTCCTCAGCAGGAGCTTCTTCAGCTTCCGGAGCTTCTTCGGCTGCCGGTGCTTCCTCAGCTGCCGGTGCTTCCTCGACTGCCGGTGCTTC
>CACYEU010000143.1 GCA_902773445.1 uncultured Lachnospiraceae bacterium
ATAGACGATAATATCGCCCTTCTTCGCAGCTCCGCTGACACCGTTGTCGGTAGCGCGTCCGAATCCGAGGATCAGACCGAATACGATCGCTGCAACAGCAACCAGGAGAACAAGGATCGCCACAAGAATCTTGCGGCCGATATGAGCCTGCTTCTTCTTGGGTTTGACTGTCTTGTCCTCTTCAGCTGTCTTGACTTCCTCGACCGGCGCCGGAGCTTGTGTCTCAGGCTCAGCTGCCTTTGCTTCCTCGACAGGCACCGTGACCGGTGTCTCAGGCTCAACCGCCTTGACTTCCTCGACCGGAGCCGGGACCGGTGTCTCAGGCTCTGCCGCCTTGACTTCCTCGATCGGAGCCGGGACCGGCATCTCAGGCTCAGCCGCCTTAACTTCCTCGACCGGAGCCGGAGCCGGTGTCTCAGGCTCAACCGCCTTAATTTCCTCGACAGGCGCCGGGACCGGCATCTCAGGCTCTGCTGCTTTGACTTCCTCGACTGAAGCCGGGACCGAAACCACCTCCGGAGCCGGTTCCGCGGCAGTTTCCGGTTCTTCAGGTTTATTGGCCTCGATCATATCTTTCAGCTGTGTCGAGATGCTCTCGAGCTGACCGTACAGTGTTTCTTTCCGGGTCTTAAGATCGTCGACTTCATGCATCAGATCATCGCGTCGGCTTTGGATCTCCTCCGCTTCCTTCAGCGCGTCCTGATGTCCGTCTTGATAAGCTTTCTCCCTCAGTTCACCGGCTTGCTGATGTGCTTCATCCACGATCCGGATCGCTTCAATGCGGGCATCGGCAAGAATCCGGCGCGAACGTTCTTCCTGTTCACGGTCGAAAACCTCAGCCTCATGAAGAGACTGCCTGATGCTCTCGATCTTCCGATTTAATTCTTCAAGAGAAATCCCTGAGTTTTGAATGTCACTCATTGATCGGCTCCTTTCCTATTCAGCGATCACTTTGCAGAAGCGCTTTTTGCCGCGCTTCAGAACTTTGCCCTCGCCGGTAAGACTCTCTCGTGCGATCATCATCCTCGGATCACTGACTTTTTCTCCGTCAAAAGTGACTCCGCCCTGTGTGACGTTACGTCTTGCCTCGCCGTTAGAGGGGGCGAGATCCGCTTTGACCATCAGCGTCAGGATTCCGATCTCACCGTCCGTAAAGTCATCGTCCGAAAGAACAACTGTCGGCATATCGGCTGCGTTGCCGGCCGAGAACAATGCTCTTGCGCCTTCCTGAGCTTTCTTCGCCTCTTCCTCGCCGTGAACCATTTCAGTCAGTTCGTAAGCAAGCGTTTCTTTTGCCTTGTTGATCTCACTGCCCTCAAGCTTTTCGAGTTCTGCGATCTCATCCAGCGGCAGGAATGTCAGCATGCGCAGGCATTTACCGACATCGGCATCGTCGACATTGCGCCAGTACTGATAGAATTCAAACGGGCTCGTCTTGTTCGGGTCAAGCCAGACAGCTCCCGAGGCTGTTTTGCCCATCTTCTTGCCTTCTGAATTGAGAAGAAGCTTGATCGTCATCGCATAGGCGTCCTTGCCGAGTTTGCGGCGGATCAATTCGGTTCCCGCCAGCATATTGCTCCACTGATCATCTCCGCCAAACTGCATATTGCAGCCATACTTCCGATAAAGCTCATAGAAGTCATAGGCCTGAAGGATCATATAGTTGAATTCCAGGAACGTCAGGCCTTTTTCCATTCTCTGCTTATAGCACTCGGCAGCCAGCATACGGTTGACCGAAAAATGCGGACCGACATCCCTGAGCATTTCAAGATAATTCAATTCTTTCAGCCAGTCGCCGTTGTTGACGATCAATGCTTTTCCGTCCGAAAAATCGATAAAGCGGCTGATCTGTTGCCTGAAGCAGTCGATATTGTGTTCGATCTGCTCTTCCGTCAGCATTTTGCGCAGATCACTTCTGCCGGACGGATCGCCGATCATACCGGTACCGCCGCCCATCAGGGCGATCGGCTTATTGCCGGCCATCTGCATGCGCTTCATCAGACACAGCGCCATGAAATGCCCGACATGAAGGCTGTCGGCTGTCGGATCAAAGCCGATATAAAATGTCGCTTTGCCGGCATTGATCAACTCCCGGATCTCTTTCTCGTCAGTCACCTGGGCCAGCAGTCCGCGTTCAATCAATTCTTCATAAATCTGCACGTATCTTTCCTCCTGATTGTCGTTTTAATCTCTGTTAAGCATTATATCATAAATCATAGTCAAGTCCGATCAAAAACAGTCCGTGCGGCGGAGCTGTCGCTCCGGCCATCGTTCTGTCCCGGGCTTCAAGGATCTCCGTTACATGATCGGGTCCGTAGAATCCTCTTCCGACACGGATCAGTGTTCCGACCATGATCCGGACCATATGCATCAGGAACCCGGTCCCTTCAACATGAAATGTCAGCGCATCTTGATCTTTCGCGATATCGAATGCCGTGACTTCCCGCACTGTGGTCTTGACTCCGGTCCGCGGACAGCAGAATGATTTGAAATCGTGTTTCCCGGTCAGGATCGCTGCTCCCTCCCTCATTGCGCCGATATCAAGCTGATATGATACATACCAGTTCGTACGGCGCAGCGTCGGAATCACATCTGATGTATTCTGCACATAGTATTCATAAGTTTTCAGACACTCACCGTAGCGCGGATGAAAATCACCGGGCACTTCGCGTGAGGCACGTATCCTGATATCGGGCGGCAGACATGTGTTGAGCGCTTTCGCGAACACGTCTGCATCGATTCCGAGTTCCGTATCGAATACCGCAGCATTGCCGAGCGCGTGAACTCCGGCATCGGTCCTGCTGGCGCCGATGATCGGCGTTGATCGCCCGTTCACCTTGTCAACGGCCTTTTGCAAAACCTCTTCGATGCTCACACCGTTAGTCTGTCGCTGCCAGCCGCAGTAGTCGGTTCCGTCATAAGCGACGGTCAGCATGATCCTACGTGTCATATCAGAATACCCACAAATGCAGCGGAAAATACTTCCCACCGACAAATGAAGCGACCATATAGATGATCAGAATCGCATAAGCAATATAATCTCTGCGCTGATATCTGAGCGGTTTCATCCGTGTGCGCCCGTCTCCGCCATGATAGCATCGCGCTTCCATCGCGAGAGCCAGATCGTTGGCGCGTCTGAAAGCAGATACGAACAGCGGCACCAGGATCGGCACCATTGCCTTCACTCTGTGAATAATATTGCCGTTCTCAAAATCAGCTCCTCGCGCAAGCTGTGCCTTCATGATCTTGTCGGTCTCTTCAAGCAGAATCGGGATAAATCTCAGAGCAATACTCATCATCATGGCGATCTCATGGACCGGCACATGAAGCTTTGTCAGAGGCTTCAGAAGCGCTTCAATACCGTCCGTCAGCGCAGTCGGCGTCGTTGTCAGTGTCATGATCGATGAACCGATGATCAGATAAATCAGACGGATCGCCAGATAAAACGTTGTCGCGACACCCTCTTCCGTGATCGTCAGTTTCCAGATGCGGATCAATACATTTCCGCCCTTCAGCATGAACAGATTCAGCACAGCGGTCACGATCAGGAGGATCACAATTGCCTTTAATCCTCTGATTACGAATCTGAACGGGACCTTGGATGATTTGATCACCGCAAACAGCCAGATCGTCGCAAGAATATACGTCGTCAGGCTTCTGGTCAGAAACAGCGAAATCAGAAACAGCAGCGTGCCGACCAGCTTAACGCGCGGGTCAAGCTGATGCACCTGGCTTTTCGCTTTATAGTATTGTCCGATCGTAATGTCTCTGATCATATGTTTCTTTTCTCAAGTGCCTCTGCGATCGAGGATACTGCCTCATCGACCGTCAGCACAGTATTGTCTTCAAGCGCAAGTCCGCGTTCCTTTAAAACCTGTGTCAGATACGTAACCTGCGGTACAAACAGCCCTATCTCGTTCATCTGCGCGGTCTTTGCGAAAACCTCCCGCGGCGTGCCGTCCATGAGCAGTTTTCCTTTATTCATGACAAGAAGGCGGTCGACGCAGCGTGCGACGTCCTCCATACTGTGCGAGACAAGAATGACTGTCATGTTCAGACGATCGCGAAGATCGCTGATAACATTCAAAAATTCCTCCCGCCCTTCCGGGTCAAGACCTGCTGCCGGTTCATCAAGGATCAGGACCTTCGGGCGCATGGCAAGTACGCCCGCGATTGCAACACGTCTCTTCTGTCCGCCTGACAGATCAAACGGGGACTTCAGGTAAACACTCTCATCGAGTCCGACGAGTCCGAGCGCTTCCTTCGCGCGCACCTCAGCTTCACCGATGTCCAGCCCCTGATTCTTCGGACCGTAGCAGACATCAGCGAGTACTGTTGTTTCGAACAGCTGATGCTCAGGATACTGAAAGACAAGACCCACTTCAAACCGGAGCTGCCTCAGATCATAGCGATCTCTGTATATTGACTCTCCGCCGTACTTCAAATCGCCTTTCGTCGCTTTCAGAAGGCCGTTCAGGTGCTGAATCAGCGTTGATTTGCCCGAGCCGGTCTGTCCGATCAGGCCGACAAACTCACCTTCTTCGATCACAAACGAGATGTCCTCGACCGTGTAATCTTCAGGATGGTCTTTATCGTATGCGTAATAAAGATGTGAGAGTTCTATTTTCGGCATAATGCGTCAGCCAGCTCCTCCGTTGTCAGTATACTTCTGTCAAGATCGATGCCGCGGCGGATCAGGCCGTCCACGACCTCAACGATCTGCGGCGGTGTCAGCCCGTATTGTCTGATCGTATCGACATCCGAAAAGATCTCGACAGGGCTTCCGCTCATTACAACATTTCCGTGGTCCATCACATAGATCAGGTCCGCTTCAACGGCCTCTTCCATGTAGTGAGTGATCAGCACGACCGTCAGCCCCTGGGTAAGCAGGTCCTGGATCGACTGCATGACTTCCCGTCTGCCGCCCGGATCAAGCATCGCGGTCGGTTCATCCATGATCACACATTTCGGTTCCATCGCCAGTATTCCGGCGATCGATAACCGCTGCTTCTGCCCTCCGGACAGTGTGTTCGGAGAATCATAACGGAAAGGTTCAAGTCCCATTCGGCTGAGACAATGATTGACCCTCTTCCATATCTCCTGCGTCGGAACGCCGATATTTTCCGGACCGAATCCGACGTCCTCCTCGACGACAGTGCCGACGATCTGATTGTCAGGATTCTGAAAGACCATGCCGGCGTTCTGACGGATCTCCCAGATCTCATCAGCGTCTTTTGTATCTTTTCCGTCGACCCAGACAGTGCCTTCGCTCGGCAAAAGCAGCGCGTTCATATGCTTTGCAAGTGTGGATTTACCGGATCCGTTGCGTCCGAGAACAGCGACAAACTGACCCTGACCGATATTGAGATCGACCCCTTTAAGCGCACGGACCATCCCACCCGGATTGCCGTCCGAGTCATATGTCTGATAATCGTATGCCAGCGATTCAGTCCTGATCAACGGTTATGTCTCCTTCCCTTAGCAAAACACAGCAAAAATCATTATATCATCAAGATGTTCTCTAAGTCGAGTGCCACCATCAGCACACCGATTGCACAGATCAGCAGACCGACCGCGCCGGTGAGAAACAGCCAGTTCTTTGAAAGCTGCATCTGCTGTGCTGTTCCGGCGAGAACGTCTTTCTTAGGCGGACGCAGCAGGAAATAGTGCCCCAGATACAGACAGATCGGAGCCGTACAGGCGGAACAGACCAGAAAACCGACCGCCCCCAGCGTCACGACCGATGAGATGCTGACCGGACCTCTGTTTCCGGGCAGA
>CACYEU010000144.1 GCA_902773445.1 uncultured Lachnospiraceae bacterium
CATCATTTGACAAAATCAAAGAAGGAATACGACACGCTTCCAAGCTATGGATGGAAACAGGAAGGTATTGCTTTGTATTGCGAATAACAAAGTCCCCATAATATGTTATGATACTTAAGAAGAGCAGAATTATGGCGTCAAATATCCGATCATGGAGAACTGAATTAGACCGGCTGGCCGCTGAAACAGGCATCACTTTTCGTGCTGTCTGCGACTACACCGGCATGGCATACAATGAGAATGAGATCGCGTTCTATACCAAGATGCCGAAGCGGAGGTCCTCGTTCATCGGGATCGGCATGGCGTACCATCAGCCGCTCGATGTGATCAATGACTGGATCATGCGCTACGGCGGGAGAAAGAAGCTGTACGCAAAGGATATCAGTGAAGATTTGGTCTGGATCTATCTGATCAATGCGAACGCGGCTGATCCGGATACGGACAGGAATTATTTTCAGCTGTATGAAAAATGCCAGGAAGTAGCATTTGCGACATGGCAGCAGCTCTGGGATGAGATCACGATCGGCTCGGTCAGCACGGCCGATGTTGAGATCCAGCTGGAAAATGTCGATTATGACGACGATTTCAAAGGACTGAAAGATTTTATTATCGACCATATGGATTCGTTCAAGACGGCCTATGTGAAACCGCGCAGAATGCTCGACCGCTATGTGGATCAGATCCTGGAGACCTGCGGGAGCTGTCCCGAGAAGACCGGCATCAGAAACATCAACGATCTGCGGGGCTGGCTCGATGACAGCATGATCACCTACCTGTTCGGCAATACGGAGACGATCAATACGATCGACCCGAAGACCCGCAAAAAGACGATCCGGATCAAGCGCGTGCCGAAGAATAAGCGGACGCATATTGCACTGTGCCTCGCACTCGGAATGAGTGTGGATGAGATCAACGTATATTTGACGCTGATGGGGTATTCTCCTCTTGCGGAAGAGACCGAAGGGGAAAAGACACTGATTGAGATGTTAAAGGAATGGGAGAAGCGGTTCCCGCTGCCTGGACTGTACAAGAAATTGCATTTCGGCGGGAGCAGGAAGGTGAGATTGACACCGGCCGATGAACTGCACGCCGTTGAAGACATGTTGACTCTGCGCCAGACCCTCAAGACATTTTACAAAATCCAGGGAATACCGTTCCCGTATTTGAAATAACCGCCATTTTATGTTAGCGCTGTGACCGCGGGGTGACAGATGGACTGTGCCTACACAAAATATGAACCGATCTTTGGTTCATGGCATATCACGAGACAATTGGGACAGGGCTCAGAAGGGCAGCTTTTTGAAATCAGTCGAAAAGATGCGCTGGGTCATGTCTCTTTTTCTGCGATGAAAGCAATCACGATCCCGGGCGACGAGGAGGCGCAGAAAGCGGTCCTTGCCCGGGGCATCCGAAAAGAGGATCTCGAAGCCTACTATCAGGACGCGGTCAGCAACAATGTCAAAGAGTACCGGCTGATGTACAAACTGAAAGGCAACAGCCATATTGTCAGCTATGAGGATCACCAGATCATCCGTCATACCGACGATGCGGGATGGGATATTCTGATCCGCATCGAGAAGCTGACGCCGTTGATCGACCATGTGCTTGAAAACCCGCTTTCGGCTGCCGATGTCGCGCAGATGGGCGCCGATATCTGCGAGGGGTTGGTGTATTGCCAGAAGAACGGGATCGTCCACCGGGATATCAAGCCGGACAATATATTCCTCGCGGACAGCGGCGACTACAAACTCGGCGACTTTGGCATCGCGCAGATCCTCGAATACACGCACACGGCCTATTCGCGCAAGGGAACATACACCTATATGGCGCCCGAAGTCTACCGCGGAACCGGATACGGGATCACGGTGGATATTTACTCGCTGGGGCTCGTCATGTACAAATACCTGAACGACGGCCGCAACCCGTTCCTTCCGCCTTACCCTGAAATGTTCACGCCCGACGATGAGGATGTGGCTCTGGCCATGCGCATTACCGGCAAAGATCTGCCGGCGCCTGCCCACGGATCCGAAGAGCTGCAGAGGATCGTTCTGAAAGCCTGCAGTTTTAAACCGGAAGACCGCTATCAGAACGCGCAGGAAATGCTCAAAGATCTGCAGAAATTGATTGCCGACGAAAACTGGGGCGTTGAATCGGATAGCAAGGCAGGCGGTGCCGGACAGTCCGGCAGTGAGGATGGCAGCAGAACCGGTCACGGCAGACCGGCGAAACGTACAAAGCGGACAAATCCGGAGACCGGGCGGCTTTCGGCCGGACAACGGAGAAGGCAGCGCATGCTGGCAATTGCTGTTACAGCGATCATTGTATGCGCGGCGGCAGCAGGCGCAGTCATTTGGAAAATGACGCCGAAGAAGATTACAGAGATCAGCGGCATATCGGCGGACACGAAGATCTATATCGGGGACACGTTGAAGCCTGATTACGCGATCCTGCCCGAACGATTTGCCGATGAACCGATCA
>CACYEU010000145.1 GCA_902773445.1 uncultured Lachnospiraceae bacterium
AGACCTTTACCGGTAAATGCATCGATCAGACGCAGGACGTCCATATCATATGTAATACCGAGATCACCGCGGACCTTGTTCTTCTCGATGTCATTTGTGTTGATCGCGATCACGACCTCAGCGTCGTCGCGCAGCTCCTGAAGCATCGTGATCTTTGAGTCAGGCTGAAAGCCGGGCAGGACTCTCGACGCATGATAATCGTCGAACAGTTTGCCGCCAAATTCCAGATAGAGCTTTCCGCCGAATTCCGCGATGCGTTTTTTGATGTGTTCCGACTGAATCTTTAAATATTTATCGTTGTCAAAACCGAGCTGCATATACACTCCTTTCCCTGTCCAATCAAATTAAAACCATTTTACCACAACAGGGTTGACGCGTCTATCGGATTCTGCCCGCACAAGGTCCGCGATCAGCGGATCTGTCATCAGGATCTTCCAGTTCTCATATGTCACGCGGACGAACTCTTCCTGAAGTGCCGCTTCCGACTCGATCAGCGGACAGACGTACGTCAGCGCTGTATCGTCATAGACAAGGACCAGATCTCCTTCCTCTGTCAAATGCGGAACCAGCGGGAAGCTTCTGCACTGCACCGGACGCTTGTCACGCTTGCAGCATTCCGGTCCGCGGCATGCGACAAACGGCACCTTCCCGTGCCATGATTCAGGAAATCCTCCGTCCTCAGCATCCTGTGCCGACCACTCAAGCCAGCCGTCTTTCTTGTCGTGGACCTTTTCCTCGCCGGGAAGCAGATACATGCCGACGCTGGTGCCGTCTTCCGGTGAATGACAGCAGGCTGCCCCGCAGACCGTTCCGCAGTCATAGGGCATCGGTGTGACCTCATCCCAGCGGCGGTAGATTTCTTCGTAAACTGATTTCAGAATACTGCCTTTTAACATTGATCCTCCATTAGCAAAACCCCGGTGAGCGCTTTGCCCACCGGGGTCATTCTGTCAATTGATTGATTTAGCAGAGAACACCGTTGTCTTGTGCCTTGACAAAGTGGCCCATCGGCTCGCCGATGATCTCACGGTCTTTGGCGACTGTGACACCGCGCAGGATCGTCTGCACCGGGGCGCCCTTGAGCTCCCAGCCGTCATAACCGGACTGCTTGGTGCGGGAGTGCATCTCATCCTGATGGAACGTATACTCTTTGTCCATATCAACGATGACAAGATCGGCATCGGTGCCTGCGAGGACTGAACCCTTGAGCGGGTATGTGCCGTACATCTTCGCCGGATTCTCGGACAGAAGCTTGACCAGCTCGTTGAGTGTGATCTTGCCCTTGCTGACTGCGTCGATCAAAACGAGCGGCATCGTCTCGATCGTTGCCGCGCCTGCAGGTGCGTGCCAGACATCACCCTTCTTCTCCTCGGGCGTATGCGGTGCGTGGTCGGAAGCGACCTGGCAGAGTGTGCCGTCCTTGATGCCTTCCCAGAGCTTGTCCTGATCATACTGTGTACGGATCGGCGGATATCCCTTGACGACAGAGCCGAGCTTGCCGGCTTCCTTGTCGGTCAGCATCAGGTAATGCGGGCAGGTCTCGCCGGAGACGTTCAGACCATCCTGACGCGCTTTGCGGATCAGGTCAACGCCGTCACCTGCCGCCAGATGCAGGATGTGCAGATGCGTACCGAGGATCTTTGACAGTCTGATCGCTGTCTCGATCGTGATCAGCTCGGAGTAATCCGGACGGGCCTTGAGCATCGCCGCATAGTCTGCTGCGCCGGTTGCCTGAACTTCTTCGGTCAGTCTCTTGATAACGCCGAAATCCTCAGCGTGGATCGCGACCATCTTGCCGGTCTTCGCGACTGTGCGGAACATCTGATAGATCTGTCCCATGTCGAGCGGCGGAATGACGTCGGTCATGCTGTCATCATAGTTGTAGATCAGCTGATACTCTTTGGAGATCGCATAACCCCAGAAGAACTTGAATCCGACAACGCCTGCTTCAGCGAGCTTCGGAAGCTCCGCGTCATTGGCATCACCGACACACAGGCCCCATGCGCAGAAATCAGTATATGCTTTCGGTGTGATCGTCTCGATCAGATCGTCAAGTTTGTCGACACTCGTAATCGCCGGGTTGCAGTTCGGCATCTCGTAGATCGTTGTGATACCGGAGCAGGCGCCGGACATCGATGAATGCGCAAAGTCTTCTTTATAGTGGGCTCCCTTTGAACCGTCACGTGAATGCACGTGAGAATCAATGAATCCGGGGAGGACGTACTTGCCCTCGGCATCCGTAACGACATCGGCATCGCCCAGATCATCTGTCGTGACCGCGCCGATCTTGCCGTCCTTGATATAGACATCAGCTTTGTACATTGCATCGCCTGTTACGATAGTTCCGTTCTTAACGATATGATCCCATTTCATGGTCTTATCACTCCATTCTTTTCTTTATGAAAAAGGACTTCTTGTTACCGTTCTATTATCGGTCAAATGTCAAGCGATTGTCAAGGACAGCCGCGCTTGAATTCTCCGCATTTCCACGCTATCATGATTATTGATAAGAGCAATTGACTGTTTCAAACGGGAGTGAGTTACATGTTATCCCAATCGATTCAAAAAGAGCTTAAAAACCAACAGCGGGAAATGCTGAGACTGCTTAAGAGACTCGCGCAGATTCCGTCGCCGTCATGGCATGAAGACAAGCGCGTGAATTTTTGCAAGAGCTGGCTTGAGAAAAACGGATGCGAAGGCGTCTATGTGGACGATGAATACAATGTCATCTATCCGTACGGTGTGACTGACGATAATCCGATCGTCGTCTTCGCGGCCCATACCGATGTTGTCTTCCCGGACACTGACCGTCTTGTCCTGACAGAAGATGAAGAATGCATCTACTGTCCCGGCATCTATGATGACACAGTCAATCTTGTCAATGTCCTGCTTGCCGCCAGATTCGTAACGCAGCGCAAAGCCGTACCCGACGGTGTCGGTCTGCTGTTCGTCTGTGATACCTGCGAAGAAGGCATGGGAAATCTGGCCGGAGTCCGCAAGCTCTTCGAAGAGTATAAAGGACGCATCAAAGAATTCTATACATTTGACCTGATTTACGGCGAAGTCGTCAACCACGCTGTCGGCTCCTGCCGGTTCCGCGTCACAACGCAGGCTGAAGGCGGACATTCCTATCTGCGCTTCGGCAGGGAGAACGCGATTCAGAAAATGGCCGCGTTTATTGAGGACCTGTACAGGATCACAGTTCCCGACATCGGAAAATGCACTTACAACGTGGGAACTATCACCGGCGGTACCTCGATCAATACGATCGCGCCGGAGTGCACAGTTACCTGCGAATACCGTTCCGACAGCCATGCCGGTATGAATGCGATGGATCAGCTGTTTAAAGATCTGTTCAAAAAACACAGCGTGGACTACAGCGTGATCGGACTCAGGCCGAGCGAGAATCTGTCAGATGAAGCTGCGGCCCGGCGTGAAGCCATG
>CACYEU010000146.1 GCA_902773445.1 uncultured Lachnospiraceae bacterium
GATATAGCGGTTGAGCGTATACCCTCTCTCACCGCAGCGCTTGTATTTTCCGAATGTCATCGGAATACCGGTTGCGAGCTCAAAAAACTTGCTCTGCTGGAAGACCGGCAGGTTCAGATGCAGCGTCAGCGGGAACTTGTTCATAAAGCGCAAGACGAATCCGATATGCGGGATCGCCGCATTGGCGATTCTCGTGATGAGACCGTTCGGCCTTGTGATCAGGAATCCGGGGAAGAATCCGTACGATGTAAAGACACATTGTCCGCTGGCGCCGATCATCTCCATCAGGTCCTGGAAAACCATTGTGAAATCCGCCTTCGCTTTCGGAGTCTGCGGATCGGTGAAAAGTCCCAGTCCCTCGACGATGACGAGATAACCGCCGTTCAGATGACAGCCGCCGCGGTTTGAGACAGCATAGCCGAGCCCCATACCGACCGCGCGCCTCGGTTCGTAGGCTGCCAGCTCAAGACCTTTCGACTGGATCGCGAACTCTTTTCCGCCGTATTTCTCACTCAGGCGCTTGCTGCCTTCCGCGAGTTCATCTCCGATCCCGCGCCTGTGAGCGATATCATCCCAGATCTGCGACAGACCGTCAGTCTTTCCGAAGGCCAGGCCATTGTCCCAGAGTCCCTTTTCATTGGCCTCCATGGCCCACGCAAGCGTGCTTGCCGCCGAAATCGTATCCATGCCGAGTTCATCGAGTTCATGGTTCCACTCGAGGATCTTCTGCAGGTCATTGTTCTCGATTCCGCCACCGAGGAGGCCGAGTGTCTCAAGCTCCGGACCCTTGACTGCCTCTCCGTTGACGCGCACGGTCCGCGCGCATTTGATCGGACAGGTCATACATCCTTTGTTGACGATATTGTATTCTTCTGCCAGTGTCTCGCCGTTGACCATATCAAAGTCTTCATACTGACCCTTTGCGTAATTGCGCGTTGAGAGCATTCCGCGCATCTGCATCGAACTGACGAGACCTGCGGTCCCCATCCTCGGAAGCTGGTTGCCGGTCAGCGGATGGCTGCGCAGATACTTGAACCACTTTTTCAGATATTTCTTTGCTTTTTTCGGATTATGAACAGTAATCGTCCTGTTGCCTGAAGCTGTGATCACCTTGACATTCTTCCAGCCGAAGACCGATCCGACGCCGGTCCGTCCCGCCGCGCGCTCACCGCTTGCGACGGCCGCGTATTTGACAAGATTCTCACCGGCCGGTCCGATACACATACATCCGAATTTCTTTTTGTAGCCGGCCTCACGATGGATCCTGTCGGCCACAGCTTCGTGGCACTCGGTCACTTTCATGCCCCAAAAGTCACCGGCATCGTGGAATATAAATCTGTCTCCGTCGATCTCGATCCACGTCGGCGAGGGACATTTTCCTTTGATGATCAAAGCATCAAGACCCGCTTTCTTCAGATAGTATCCGAATGTGCCGCCGCAGTTTGAAGAAGTCAGAAAACCGGTCTGCGGTGACAAAGTCGAAATGTTGAAGCGGCTCGAACTCGGCGCTCCTGTTCCTGTCAGCGGTCCGGTGGATATGACGATGATGTTCTCCTCGGAAAACGGTTCTTCGCTCCCGGTAAACAAATCTCCGAGGATCTTTGCGGCCATGATCTTTCCGCCGATGAACAGCTCGCGTTCGTGATCGGTCCATGGATATTCTTCTGCCTTCCGGCTGGTAAGATCAAGCATCATAACCTTACCCATATATCCGCTGTATTGTGTGGCCATAGCTCCTCCTTATGATGGTTGGATTATTTCTCCGAATGTTTGACTTCTTTAGTGTCTGCCCATTTTGCAGTTTCCGAGTCATCCTTGCAGATCACTGTCAGCTTCTTATAGGTGTCAGAATTGAGTGCGATCCAGTCTTCAGGAAGCTCGTCCGAATCACAGTCGACCACAATTTTTTCAAGATTATCGCAGTAACCGAGCACCTTGATCGGCACATCGTCGATATCAGCTGTAAGGCCGCCCTCAATGACCAGTTCCTTGAGCGACTCAAGCGACGAGATCGGCGAGTTTCCGCTGCTCATCCCAATGCTTCCGCAGCACTGAACGACGGACTTCGGAATCGTGATCTTCGTGCATTTGAGCTCTGTAAATGCTCCGGGGGCGATATACCGAACCTCCTTCGGGACCTCGAGCTCCTTATCATCGCTGTTGCACTTGACCAGGACTCCGTCTCCGACAATGACCCAATCCTCCGTACTCTGATCTTCCTTCCACGGTGTACCGTCAAACGCATACTGATCACAGTACTTAACCGTCTCCGGGAACGTGATCGTCTCAAGCTGGCTTGACGAGAATGCATAGTATCCGATTTTCTCGACTCCCTTAGGGATAATCAGTTCCTTTGCCTGATGGTTCGTTCCGACGTTCTTCTCGATCTCTCTGACGCCCTCAGGAATCTCCAATGTGTCGGCATCATCAGGAACATCGAGCAGTCTGTCTCCGACGACCTGATAGCCGTTCTCATCGTAGAACAATTCATCGAGACCGCTCGTCCATGCTTTATCAGACCAGATCGAACCGCCTGTGAAGCAATAGATCGGGTGCTGTCCGTCGCTTTGATAATCATTCGAATACAGAATGAACGGACCTCTTCTGCTTTCGTAAGTATCCTTCCAACCAAGCATCTTACCGCTCTCGAGCGAATAGAAACTGACGCGTGACTTATGGTAGTACAGGATGAAGCCGCCGTTATTATAATTGCCGGCATTTCCGTATCCGGTATATTCCATCAGGACATAGATCTGATCTTCCTTGCCTTTTGAAGCAGCCTTGGCCTTTTTGCCGGACTGGATCATCTGTTTGTATTCGTTCGGCAAATAATCCTTTTTCGCCTCAACGATCTTGGCGTCCGACGGAAGCTCCTTCCCTGCATTCTCGTTTTCGACGGTGTCAGGCACATAGTAAGATCCGTCTTCTTTTCGGATCTCAAGGAACGGTCCTGTGACATCGTCAGCTGAGAGCAGTCCTTCATGCTCGCTCAGATTCAGGCTCTCATCAAATGTCCTGCTTGAATAGTTCTTTGTGATCTGTTCGATCGCATCGTCTGCCGACATCTCGACGACCTGCGGTTTCTTCGCGCTGCCGGGTTTTCCGGAACGAGTCAGTCCGAAAATCAGACCGATCACGGCCAGCACAGCGACAGCCGCGACGATCGGAATGACCGGTATCTTTTTCTTTTTGGGAGAATCGGCCGGTTCTCCGGGATTCGGAGCAGCCGGTTGTATCGGAGCCGTCGTGTCCGCAGCAGGCTGTTCGAACGGAGGCAAGGGCGTTCCGCATTTTCTGCAGAACTTTTCTGTTTCCAGAGCGGGGGTGTGGCATTGCGGACATTCTCTCATGACAGGCCTCCTTTTCTTAATGATCGTGATCTTGATACGATATTTATACTGTTTTTATTATAGCATAATCACGACAAAAGAAGCACTCATCTTATCGTGAGTGCTTCAAAATATTACGGTTAGCCTATGATTGCCGTTTATTTCTTTTTCAGGACAGCCAGCGCCGCGTAATGCAGCACTTCAAAATGCTCAGGCACTGTCTCCTCAAGCATCTGCCGGTGTTCTTTCTCCCACGCTGCAAGCTGTTCGGCGGACAGAGAGGCGCCGACACCCCGGCAGGCTCTCATCCTGCCGTGCCAGGTATCACGTGTGAACGGCACCATCAGATCATACTCTTCATGATCCTCGAGAGTGAAATCATCATAAGCCGCCTCCGGGATCCATATCGGATGACGAGTCTCGCCGGCTCCTGTCCATCCGGGACTGTATTTCAGCACGATTTCTTCGCTTTTCCCCGCAATCGGATCCTCATAGGGAAGCCACGCCATATAAAGGATCACAAGGCGTCCGCCATCCTTTAGAATTCTTGCAAGGACCGGCATCACTTTGTCATGGTCAAAATACCAGAAGCACTGGCAGGCCGTGATCACATCAAAGGAATTCTCCGGAAAATCCAGATCTTCCGCCGAAACTGTCCGATATTCGATCCTGACTCCGGCCTCCTCTGACAGGATCTTCGCCTGTTCGATCTGCTCCGGCGAAATATCCGTTCCTGTCCATTTTGCGCCGAATCGGACCATGTTTCTGGGCAGCACGCCCGTTCCGGTTCCGAGATCCAATACGCTCTGCCCTGTGACACAGAGGTTTCTGTCTGTAATTCTCCTGTAAAACTCCTCGGGATAAATATCCCGGTACCGTGCGTAATCAGCCGAAGTCTTCCCCCAGTCAAACGCTGTTCCGTTGTCGATCCTGCTGTCTGTGATCATCATGGTTCTTCTTCCCAGAACAGTTCATCGAGCGTCTTGCCCAGCTCCCTGCAGATCGCGCGGCAAAGGTTGATCGTCGGGTTGTAATCGCCTTTTTCGATCGCGTTGATCGTCTGACGCGACACACCGACGCGCTCGGCGAGTTCCTGCTGCGAGAGATCTTTTGCGGCGCGCGCCGCTTTCATAGACAGATTTTTCATTCGAAATCACCTTCCCCGCTATGTGCATCAGAAATCTTCTTGGCCAGCAAAACCAATGCGATTGCAATGAGCATGACAGCGCAGAGCATGTTGATGAACGGAGCCTGCAGCTTTCCGCCGACGAGCATTCTTCCGCCCGCGATGGCAGCGATGGCCGACGCCAGGTTGATCGCTCCTGCGATAAGCATAATAACACCGTAGCGTTTCATGTTCGTGTTCAGGCCGACATAAGCATCATTCCAGATACAGTAGCAGGCCAGAACCATGACGCCGATCACAATGATCGTAAAGTGAACGACCGCATCGGTCATCGGAAGATTCAGATCAAACAGAGAGACAAAGATCATCAGTGCCTCAATGATCATCACGGTGTAGAACGAATAACAGAATGCTTTTCCGCGCGTTTTCTGCTGCATCTCATCATACTGCGTCTTGAGCTTTTTATCGCGGTTCATGTACTTGAACAAAAAGAAACAAAGGATAATACCAACCAAAGCACCGATCAGGATGCCCATTGCCTCGGCTTGTGATAACATAATGATTCCTCCTGGTTCGTAAAGTAAACGGTCAATAGCAAAACGTAAAATATATCTTACATTATGTAATATATCATTCGCCTTACATTATGTCAAGTATATTTTACAAACTTTTTGATAATTATTCTGCGCCGACCGAACACATAAAGAAAAGCCTCCGCTCAGGAGGCTTTTCTCATCTTCATACCGGTTATGATTCCGGTCAGATCATTGGATTCATGCAAACGGTGATCCGCATTTTCTGCAGAACTTCGCGTCGGCTTCCATGACATTGCCGCATGTCCGGCAAACCTTTGTAGCCGGAGTTGCGGGATTGCGCGGCGGTGTCTGCTGCGGTTCAGGATTTCTCGGAGCGGCCTGAACCGGCTCAGAAGGCGCGGAACCACTCTTCTTCCTGCTGTGCAGCGTATTGTTGATCTCTTTAGTATTGCGCCAGATTCCGATCGTGATCATCGTGAATTCATACATGATGCGCAGGAACAGATTTCCGAAAATCAACATTATAAGAAATGCCAGGAAGTTCTGACCAATGAGCGCAAACGATGCGAGCGTGATGAAAATCGCTCCGATCAGATAGGTGATCTTCAGAATCGTTTCGATCGTCAGCTTCCGGAAATGGCAGAATTCATACAGCCATCCAAGAAAACCGGTGTACTTTCCTCTGTTGCTTTTTTTCAGGAACGTGAAATACAGAACAATACCTCCGACAAGCGCGAGGACAGCTGCGATCAGCACCCATACACCTGCATTTGCCAGGTAATTATATCTGTATCCGCCATATCCATAACCATTATCAAACATTAACTACTCCTTCCGCTTATCAGCCTTTTACGCTCTTTACAAGGCACTCATAGACTTCATCAGCTGTATCAAGAGCCATGACAGCCTCTGTAATACGGTCAGCCTCTTCTTTTGTCCAGCGCGCGATCTCTGCGCGTGTGCGCAGAACCGACGTCGGAGACACAGAGAATTCGGTCAGACCGAAACTGATCAACAGCGGGATCAGCAGCGGATCGGCCGCAGCCTCACCGCACATCCCGACAGGAATGCCGGCTTCGGTTCCTGTTACGATGATCTGTCTGATCGCTCTTAAGACAGCCGGATCATAAGTCTTGTACAGATAAGCAACATTGCTGTTGCCGCGGTCGGCAACCATAATGTACTGCGTCAGATCGTTCGTGCCGATGCTGAAGAAGTCACAATAATGCGCAAGTCTGTCAGCCATGACAAACGCCGCCGGTGTCTCAACCATTGTTCCGACTTTCGGAACCGGCATATCAAGTTCAGCAGCAAGGTCGACGATCATCTGTTTGACTGCCTTAAACTCGGCGATCGATGCGATCATCGGAACCATGATCCACAGATTGCCGGTTGTATCGGCATTAGCGCGAATCAGAGCGCGAAGCTGCAATGCAAACTCGTCTGTGTTCTGCAGGCAGTACCGGACTGCTCTGAAACCGAGGAACGGATTCTCTTCCTTGGCAAGATGCATATAAGGAATCTCTTTGTCTCCGCCGACATCGAGAGTACGGATGATGACCGTCTTGTTCTCGAGCGTATCGCAGACTTTCTTGTAAGCCTCGTACTGCTCCTGCTCTCCCGGAACCGAATCGCGGTCCATGAACAGGAATTCTGTTCTGAACAGACCGACGCCTTCTCCGTCTTTTTCCTTGGCTGTCACTGCGTCTTTAGGATTGCCGATATTGCAGAACACATCCTTCTTGATACCGTCAGCTGTCAGTGACTCTTTGCCGATATAAGCGCGAAGTCTTGCCTTGTTGGTCAGATACTCTTCCCTTTTTTTCTCGTACTCAGCCAGTTCGCTGTCAGTCGGCTCGCCGATCACAACACCGTCAGAGCCGTCGACGATCACGGTCGCGCCGTCTTTAAGTACTGTCACTGCGTCAGCGACGCTGAGGACAGCCGGAATCTCAAGCGCTCTGGAAAGGATCGCCGAATGAGATGTCATGCCCCCGCTCTCGGTTACGATCGCCGCAACATGATCCTTGTTGAGTTCCGCTGTCATTGACGGCGTCAGATCGTTGACGACCAGGATCGTTTTCGGAGGAAGTGCTTTGAGATTCGTTTCCGCAATACCAAGCAGGATCTTCAGCAGCCGTGATTTGATATCTTCAATATCGGTCACCCTCTGCTGGATCAGCTCATCTTCCACGCCGGCGAACATCGCCTTGAACATTTCAAGAACTGTCTCGACAGCCGTTTCCGAGCAGGCTTTCTCATTCTTGATCGTGTCTTCCATCTGACTGATCATGAACGGATCTGAAAGCATTCCCATATGGCCGCGAATGATCTCGGCATCTTTTGCGTTGACAGACTGCTCCATATCGATGGCAAGTGCTTCGGTATTCTTCATGAACGTATCGATCGCACCGTGAAGTCTCTCAACTTCCTGTTCGACATCGGCAACCAGTTTCTGCTCGTACTTGATCTCCTGTTGTTTGATGATGACAACCTTACCGATTCCAATTCCTTCGGAAGCTGCTATTCCTTTCATCATAATCAACACCTCCCGGACATCAGTCCTCGCCGAATCCGGACTCGATGAGTTCAACAGCCTTCGCGAGTGCTGCTTCTTCATCCGGGCCGTCACACTGGATCTCAACTTCCATACCGCACTTCATCGCGGATGCCATGATCATCATCAGGCTTTTTCCGTCAGCGGTCTTTCCGTTGCAGTTCAGTTTGATATCGCTCTCAAAATTTTTCATCTCAGCGGCAAACATCTGCGCAGGTCTCATATGAAGTCCCTGTGCGTTAATGAGTTTCATTGTCTTTGATACCATTGTAAATCTCCTTTTTTGTATGACTATGTCAAATAATGAATTCTCAGTTAAACTATGCAGACGGCTGCTTTTTCTTCAGGATGGCCAGCATCAGCATACCGACGACCGAACCGACAACCAGTGCAATGATATAACCGAGGACATTGCCGACGACCGGGAATACGAAGATGCCGCCGTGCGGTGCCATCAATGTACACTTGAATGCCATTGAAAGCGCGCCGCCGACCGCCGAACCGACGATACAGGACGGGATCACGCGCAGCGGATCTGCAGCTGCGTACGGGATCGCGCCTTCAGTGATGAAGCAAAGACCCATAATATAGTTGACAGGACCTGATTTTCTCTCGTTCTCTGTCCAGCGGTTCTTGAAGAATGTGGTCGAAAGAGCGATCGCAATCGGAGGAATCATACCGCCGATCATAACTGCAGCCATAACACTGTAGTTGCCTGAAGCCAGCAGACCGACACCGAAGACATACGCTGCCTTGTTGAACGGGCCGCCCATGTCGATCGCCATCATGCCGGCAACAACCATACCGAGCAGGATCGCTGAAGACTGTCCCATTGACTCAAGGCCGCGGCTCAGAGCACCGTTGAGCATACCGATGATCGGATTGACTGCGCACATCACAACGCCGATCAGACAGATTCCCAGAAGCGGTATGATCAGAACCGGCATCATCCTTTGGACAAACTCAGGTGCTTTGGCAAATATCTTGTTCAGCAACAGGACGATCAGACCTGCGACAAAACCTGCAAACAGAGCACCGAGGAAACCGGAAACAGCCGTTCCTTCGCCGCCGGGCGCTGCAAATGTCGAACCGATCGCCGCCAGTGAACCGCCTGTAAAGCCGACTGCAAGTCCGGGACGGTCAGCAATACTCTCTGCGATAAATCCTGCAAGGACAGGCAGCATGAATCCGAATGCGACTCCGCCGACTCCCTTGAGGAATGCCGCAACTGCATTATGTGATCCGAAATCACCGTCCATCGGAGCACCGGCCAAACCGTCGATCAGGAATGCAAGCGCGATCAGGATACCGCCTCCGATGACGAACGGAAGCATGTAGGAAACACCGTTCATCAGGGACTTATAGATCTTACGTCCGATGCTCTCATCGCCTGAGCTTGCCTCAGCGGCCTCTTCCGCTCCTCCGCCTTCATAGACCGGGCAGTTGTCGGACAGCGCCGCGTTGATCAGTTCTTCGGGCTTGTTGATGCCGTCGGCAACTTTCGTCTTGTAAACTTTCTTGCCTGCGAAACGGCCCATTGCGACCTGCTTGTCAGCAGCAATGATGATCGCTTCAGCCGCAGCGATCTCTTCTGCTGTCAGCTCGTTCTTTGCGCCGCCTGAACCATTTGTCTCGACCTTGATCGGAATACCGAGTTCTTCAGCTTTCTGATTGAGTGCCTCAGCAGCCATGTAGGTATGCGCAATACCTGTCGGGCATGCCGTGACAGCCAGCACGCGGTAGGTTCCGGGTGCTGCCGCCTCTGCCGGCGCATCTTCTTCCGGGAATTTGTCGGCTTCTGCCTTGTTCAGAATGTCGAGGAACTCATCGCCGCTCTTCGCGCCGAGCAGATCCTTCCTGAGGCCTGTATCCATCAGAAGCGTCATCAGCTTCGCAAGAACATCGAGGTGCAAATCGCCGTCCATCGGTGCCGCGATCATAAATAACAGATTGGACGGTTCGCCGTCCGGTGCGCCATAGTCAACTCCCTCCGGCACTGTCATAGCGACCAGTCCCGGATTCTTGACTGCATCACTTTTGCAGTGGGGGATGGCAATGCCTTCTCCGATTGCCGTTGTGCCTTCACTCTCACGCTTGAGAATGCCTTCTGTGTAGACCGCTTTGTCAGTCAGATTGCCTGCTTCCTCATGGAGATCGATCATCTTTGTGATCGCTTCATCCTTGGAAGAAACAGGAGCATTAATGACAATCGATTCCGGTTTTAACAGATCTCTGATTTTCATAGTTCCAGTCTCCTTTCAATCTCCTCCTTCGTTGCCAACCCCGGCGAGCAAGCTGTTGCGGAACCTGCTGCCGAACCCAGTTTCAATGCATATAAGTAGTCATGTTTATTAACATATCCGGTAATGAAACCGGCTACCATCGAATCCCCTGCGCCGACCGTATTGACGGGTTTGCCGGGAAGCGGATCTTCGACGAAGACATCACCGTCTTCAGTCACCATCACAGCTCCCTTTTTTCCTCTTGATACGATGACATTGCGCGCACCTTTTTCTCTGAGCTTTTTCGCGCCCTCAACGATCTGCTCGGTTGTATCGGCCGGGCATCCCAGCATATCAGCCAGCTCCCCGTTGTTCGGTTTGACGAGGAACGGCCCGTAGGGCAAAGCATTCAACAGAAGATCGCTTGTCGCGTCGACAACGACAGGGATCCTCGTCCTGCCGTCGACTGTCAGCCGTGACAGGATCTGCTCATAAGTGTCGTCCGGCATCGACGAAGGAATCGAGCCTGAAATGACAAGCATATCATCTTCGCCAAGCTCGTCGATCCGTGCGAACAGCTCGTCAAGAGCCTCCTTCGTGATCGTCGGACCCTGCCCGTTGATCTCTGTCTCGTTCAAGCTCCCGTCGCTCTCACGCGCCTTGATCTTCATGTTGATCCTGGTGATGCCGCCTTCCTCATCGAGCTCTGCGAAAGCTGTCCGAATGCCCTGTTTGCTGAGGCCTTCCTTTAAAGCCCGTCCTGTAAAACCGCTGATAAAGCCGAGAGCAGTCGTCTCAATTCCGAGCTCATTCAAAATGATCGAGACATTGATTCCTTTACCGCCGAAGTAATACTCCTCGGATTTAGTCCGGTTTGTCTCTCCCACTTCGAGGCCATCCATCTGAACCACATAGTCAATGGCCGGGTTAAATGTAACTGTATAAATCATATGGCTACCTCCTCGACATTTGTCAGCATATCTGCATGAATACTATGTATAGAATTAGATAGAAACAGACTTGATCGATGTGCTTTGATCAATTAATGATGTAGTAAATCATATTAATTATAGCAGTTGGGTATTCGGAACACAACTAATAATTAATGTAAGGTTGTCACTGATTGTCAGCCATTACAGATAAGCCAGCCGCGTGATGACTGCAAAAACCACGACCAGTAAGACAAGACATACGATTTCAGGAATCAGACGGTTCTTCAGCAGGCCGATACACTCCCTGACAAAAGCATTTGGCCAGAACCACCACTTGGTCCGGCTGCCCATGCCTTCAGCTTTGAGTCCTGCAAG
The DNA here is from genome assembly GCA_902773445.1 of uncultured Lachnospiraceae bacterium. GTDB lineage: Bacteria > Bacillota > Clostridia > Lachnospirales > Lachnospiraceae > RUG842. The sequence continues at coordinate 11,078 of CACYEU010000146.1, forward strand.
TCCTGCCCAGACACCGCTGCGAAATACATGATAGTTTGTTGTCGAGAACGCGACGTTGACATCTGACATACCGCCATTCCTTTCCTCGATGATTTTCTTTGAGAATGCCATATTCTGATAGGTGTTGGCAGATTGATCCTCCAAAATGATCGATTCCTCCGGAAATCCGGTCCCGATCATATACCGGTACATCGCCTGCGCTTCCGAAAACGGCTCGTTTCTGCCCTGTCCGCCGGACGGAATAATGACAGCTGTTTTGCCGGTTTCTTCCTTTTGTTTCTTCCAGAACTCGATTGCTCTGTCAACACGCCCCTGAAGCAGCGGGAACAGGGTTCCGTCTGCCCTGAAGCCGCATCCCAGGATCAGGATATAGTCGAGATCATATGCGGGAATATGCTTTGCGGCTCTCAGTCCGCACAGTGCCGAACTGAACAGAATGCATTCTGCATAAGTCATTACGATTCCGATGACATTCCCGACCGCCGTATAAATGATCAATCTCTTTTCTGACCCTATATAATCACTGCAGCCGAAACGGTAAAACCCGTATTCGGAGGCGATCATGCAGATACCGAGCAGCAGACCCAGGACATTTTTAAGCCTTGGACGTTCATGCCGAAGCAATGCGATATTACTGATGATCAGCATGATACTGAAAATCGCGACAGGAATCATCGTGATGATCACAAAATATTTACCCCCGGCAGCGATATCGCCGACCAGCTGACCGGTCGGATAAAACACCGGATTGATCAGATGCCGGATATAGACAGGTACTTCGGTAAATAATGCGACCAGCGAGAACATGAAGACGCCTCCGCATAATATCGCTTCATAGGAATAAGCAAGCGGTCCTTTCAGTCTTCTGCCGGTCAGCAGCACGATCAAAGCCAGTCCCAGATAAAAGAGAATAATTGAAAGTATCACAGCTTCATCCCCGGTAAAATTACCTGTGCTTTTTGCCATAGCCGTGAGCAGTCTGTCGACATAGATCACTTCATATCCCAGGTTATTGCCATCCCGGTCGGTGATCGTCATTTCATACCTGCCCGGTTTGTCAGGAAGAAGCGTGATATCGAGTATGCTCCCTTTTATACCGGTTTCAACGGCCTTCTTGACTGTTAATCCGGTAACCGTGATGGATTCATTCTCCCATTTGATCTCAATATCATCTGCCGATGTGTACTGTTGAGGGTCAAATGAAAGAACATGCTGAGTATTGAAGCGGTTCCTGGCCAGAACTCTTCCCGCAAGTGACAGCAGGATCATGGCCGCGATCAAAACCATTACCTGCCTGATTAGAGTGTTTTTCGCTTCGTTTAGTGATTTGAACGGTTTCATGTTTGTAAGGATACACTTGATTTTAAGAATCGTCAAAAAATACAAATTAGTTGTTGACAACCAATATTATACGGTGTATAGTATTGATCATCAGATAGCATTACGGAAAGGAGATAACCCTGATGGCATTTAAAATAGAATCCGGTCTTCTGGACGCCTGTGCCCTGGCGATCCTTGATAAGGGAGACACCTACGGATATGAAATCACACAAAAAATGAAAACGGCCGTCAGTCTTTCAGAGTCCACTCTGTATCCGGTTCTAAGGAGGCTTCAGAAGAACAGTCTGTGCAGGACATACGATCAGCCGTTTCAGGGCCGGAACAGAAGGTACTATTCGATCACTGACGCAGGCAGGGCACATTTGGCCGAATTGAAACAGCAATGGATCAGTTATAAGGAATCGATCGATTCACTGTTAGAGGGAGAACAATCATGACAAAAGAACAATTCATTACAGCACTCAGAAAGGAACTTAAAAAACTTCCTCCTGAAGAAATCGTGGAAGCAACCAACTATTATGAAGAATACTTTGCCGAAGCCGGCTCCGACGGCAGTACCGACGAACAGCTGATCGAACAGATCGGCTCCCCGAAATCAGTGGCGGCTCAGATCAAGTCGGAATACGCGTCGCGTGTCCTGACAGGGGATGAGACTCTTCAGTACAAACCGACCGTAGGCCACAAGATCTCCGCGGTCTGGTGGGTCCTGCTCGGTGTCCTGGCCGTGCCGGTCGGCATTCCGCTGGCGATCGTCTTAGCCGCAGTCATCTTTGCGGTCGGCATCACGCTCTTCTGTGTCATTATCAGCCTGTACGCAGCTCTGGTCGGCATTCTCGCCGGCGGTATCGCAGCCCTGGTCGGCGGGTTTATCGCGATCGGTTCTGCATGGACGACCGCTCTGATGGGTATCGGAGCCGGACTGTTCCTGGGCGCGCTCGCAGTCCTCGGCGGAATCGGACTGACGATTCTTGTAAAGAAACTGGTACTTGTACCTGTCCATATTGCACAGAGATCTAAAGAAAGAAAGGAATCAGCGTCATGAATAACAGAAGCACATTAGGAAAAGTCGCAATTGTCTGCACAGCCGTTCTGATCACAGGACTGATTCTCGGCGGAATCGGTTATGCACTGGGCGGAGTCAGGGATTTTGATAAAGTATCCGAAAAACACAGCTGGATCAAAGGGTCACCCGGCGACAAGGTTGTCACAGATGAAACCGTCGAGGACTTCAGCTCAATCGAAGTGACAGGCGACGCAGATGTCTTCGCGGTGACGGAGAAATACTATAAGAATCCGTCCTGGCTTGAGGATATGAAACTTCTGAGCAGCACGGAATTAAGCAGTGCAGGAGAAAACAAAGTAGTCATCGTCAAAGGAGAAAAGGTCGCTGATCCTGAAGTCAGCTGTGAAAACGGTGTCCTGCGGATCAACGCCAAAGAAAACGATCATACCGGTCTGTCCCTCAACTTTTCAGCCAGAGACTGGACGCCCGCGATTCTGATCTGCTGCCCGGAGAAGAAGCTTGAATCTGTCAATATCAACGTCGATACAGGCGATTTGATGTTCGGAGGGATCTCCTGCAAGGAATGCACAATTGAAACAGACACAGGCGATATCGTCATGAAAGATATCAAAAGTCAGGGGCAGACGATCAAATCTGATACCGGCGATGTCTCAATCACCGGCACACTGGAAGGTACAAGTCAGATAGAACTTGACACAGGCGACTTCCTTTACAAGACACCGGCCGCCCTTGCCGATCTGACTCTTGATCTTAAGACTGACACAGGTGATATCATACTCTCGGAAGACGGCAATGTCTCGATCGAACTGGATGATACTGAGCAGTCCTTTAAGCAAAGCGGCGGCAAAGACGCGCTGACGATCGACGTGGACACAGGTGATATCGTAATCGTATGCAAAGCAAAATAACCGCGAACCGGTGATCGCATGAAAACCGTTTACTATAGATGGAAGGTCCGGCTTAAAGCCGGGCCTTTTTTTCTTGATGAGAATCCGGTGTTTTGTTAAGATAAAGATACCTTAAAGGAGGTCGTTTCTATGGATTATCAACCGGCAGACCGATTAA
>CACYEU010000147.1 GCA_902773445.1 uncultured Lachnospiraceae bacterium
AAAGTACTGATGAGCAACATAGACCAGGTAAGCCTGCTTGAGTCTGAAGTACGCGCCTTTGCTCTCGTAATTCCTGAAAATGTCGACTTCGTCAAACATATGCTCGGAGAACAGCATCTGTGTGATGATGCGTTCCGCAAGTCCTTCTGTCGGCAGGTCCTGCTGTCTGGCCTTGTGCCAGATCAATTTCATGTGGTAAGAACTGCCGAAATAGTACGCGTTCAGATATGACAGTGTCGTCTTGTTGTAGAAGCCTTGTTCAAACAGCTTGAACGCAAGATCGAGCAGGAACGGATCTTCCGAGCCGTCGCCGTCAGAGATCCGTCTCGAACATGCCTGGAAGACTGCTTCCGGATCTGCTGAGGCAAAGCCCTGGTCGCGCACGGTCTGAATCACTTCTTCTTCCTGAATGCTCTCCGAGATTCCCTGATGTGTCGTATCCAGATAGTGTTTGCAGAATTCGATGAAATGCGGCTCGTAGAAAAGTCTCTTGGTTTCATACGGTATCGAATCCGCATAGATCCGTCCGCTCTTCGACTCCCAGATGATTCGGGAAGTCGAATCGTGGACAAAGATGACTGTCCCCGGTCCGCTGTAGCGTACTTTATCGATAATGTCGCCGTGTCCGTCGAGTATCATGACATCGAGGATGTCCGGTGCCGTCGTATTGATCGAATAGGCATGACAGATATCATTAAGCGCATGGATCTGATCAACTGTCAGAAGCTCTTCGTGGCAGAACCGCTTATAGATGATCCTGAGTCTCTCGTCGATTCTGCGCTTCATGAGCTGTTCGAGCGCAAATTTCTCCATCTGATTGAAGTATTCGGAGAAGATCGAGGAACTCTCCTCTTCATATGTCAGGATATTTGCATACAGCAGTGCTTTTTTGCGGTAATCAAGCGTGCTGTCATGCATGAAATACAGACAGATCTGACGCGGCAGAGCCTCCTTGATCTTGTCCTCCGAGATCGTCATCATATAGTATTCATAAAGCTTCGCAATATTCAGATTAGCATCGACAGCCATCTGATACCATTTAAAATCTTCGCTGCGGACGATATTGTTTTTGATCAGCAGTGTGCAAATGGCTGACAGCAGCTGTGTCGAAGGATACATGTCATAAACACGGCACAGCATCTCATACAGACGGTCACTGTACTCGTGCGCTGACGGGACCAATGCCGCAAGCTGAGTTGCCAGCTCTTCGGTGAACATGCCGCGTTTGCATGCAAATTCAAGAATCTGAAGTTCAAACGGTCCGAGATTTGTCAAAAGTCCTGTGTTCTCCTGATAGCATGTATAGCACTCTTTGAAGAACATCATTGAATTGAATCCGAACTGTTCGAATTTGCCTCTGAGATACTCAAGCCTGTTCCTGTAATCGCGGTATGCAGGCGCGATCTGTGAAAGCAGGCAGACGATGATCCACGAATCATTATTGCGTAATTCCAGGCGCTCAAGCTCCTCGCTGATGCGCCGCATCTGTCTTCTGTCCTCACTGATCAGCCCTGACAGATACAGATAATACGCTGCAAACTCAGGTTCGGATGAAGCCATCATTCTGTTGTATTCGATCTTTTCAAGGACCCATTTTGCTTCTTCCCTGCGGTTTCCGCGAAGCAGGATGTGTGCCTGGACCAGATCGATGAACGGATCTTCACCATAGCGCGAATGCAGTTTCTCGATCGTTTCCAAAGCATTTTTCTGCCAGTCCTGCAGAGAAGCTTTCCCGCAGACAACCGGCAGATATCCGGAGATAATATCCGTATAATACTGTCGCTTGAGCATTCTGTTGCCGGAGAAATGATGTCCTTCAAGCACGTCGACATCGTAATGCAGCACCTGGTACGGTGTCGTCAATGTGATCCTGCCGAAATTCCTTCCGCCGTGCAGCTTGTTCCGGTCGATCACAAACTCAAGCGTAAAACTGTTTCCGATGAAATCATCGGTCGAGAATCTCGACTTGTCAGCGTGAATAAAGTCTCCGTCGACATCGACTTTGACCGGGAGATATCCCCATGTATTCTTCTGGACTACAAGCACGGTCTTTCGCGTCTCGCTTAAGAAATCAATACTCTTGCGCGTCTTTGGAAGGCTCAGCATGATGCGTTCCTTCTGTTTTGTACCGACCAGAAACTCTTCCAGCCCTTCTTCGTCGAGCGACCATGTGCGCATGTTCTTGTACAGTGCCGATACGCGGTCGTCCTCATATTTGAGGATTTCAAAGAAATCGCGGGATTTGAAAAGCCTGTGTGCCTCCATGAAGTCATTCATCGCAAGATGTGAAAAATTCTTGAGACTCTGCACTTTTCCGTACGATGTCATAATGAACGGTTTTTCGACAAACGCAGCAAAATGAAGCGAATACTCGCCTGCATTACAGACAATGTCAAATGTACCGGTCTCGATATCTCCGGGAAGAAGACCTCTGCCGTCATAAGTAAAGCTGATGGTGTTTTCAACGCCTTCAAAACCAGTTTTTTCAAGCTTCACACGGCCGGAAGTCACATAGACAAGACCGCGCACGTTGACATTATTAGTGCTCTTGATCACAAATGACCCGTGATAGATTTCACCTTCGCCGAGGATCATTTCAAGGCTTGTCTCTGAAAACACGATTTTAGGTCTTGTATAGGAAAAATCGCCTTTTGAATTTTTGTTGATTTTGTTTTTCAAACTGGTTTCCTCTTCTATTGTCCGGCTATGATTTTAATGATGTCATTATACATCACGAAAGCCATCAGTATCAACAACAGCGCCATTCCGATAAGGTGTACGACACCCTCTTTTTCAGGCGGTATTCTCTTTCTTCTGACCGCCTCGATGATCAGGAATAAAAGCCTTCCTCCGTCGAGCGCCGGTATAGGAAGCAGATTCATCACACCAAGATTGGCAGACAGCAGCAGCGCCAGTGAAAGCATTGTAACGACAACGGCGCCGGCGCCGTATGCTTTGCTCTGTTGGTATGAATCATTGACAAAACTGCCGATACCGATCGGACCGGACAATTCTTTTATGCCGATCTTTCGGTACACCAGCATTTTCAGTCCGTCGATCGTCGAGCGAATGCTGTAACCGACCTCATAGTATCCGTATTGTACCGCAGTGAGCGGGTTTGCCTTAGTATAAAATTCATCAGTCGGCCGGATGCCCAGCAGATATGATCCGTCTTTATCCTTCTTCGGCTTGAGAACTGTCTCCTTTGTCTCGCCTTTGTGATCGTAGACAACAGTCACTTCCTTGCCGGGATTCATCATGTTGTTCAGCGTGATCTCACGCCACAGATGGATCCTGTCGCCGTTGAGCGAAATGATCTCATCGCCGGCAGTCAGCCCCGCTTCTTCAGCAGGAAATCCTTCGATCGTCGCGCCGATCACCGGCTTGTCATAGCCTGTCACGGCAACCAGAATAACGCCGAGAATAAACGCAAGGATAAAATTGAAAAACGGTCCGGCAAAAATGACAAGCATTCTGACCCAGACAGGTTTTTCGTTGAAATTGCCTTTTCCGCTCTCGTCGTTGTCTTCTCCCATCGCGCAGAAACCTCCGAGGGGGATCACACGGAGGTTATAGGTCGTTTCACCTTTCTGCCTGTGCAGGATCGACGGTCCGAAACCGATCGAAAAATCAAACACCTTAATATGGTTCAGCTTCGCGATGATAAAATGGCCGAACTCGTGAAACATCACGATGAAGCCGAATATCAGTATTGCGAGAATGATTCCCAAAGCTTAATACACCTTTCTGATTAACGGAACAGGATCAACGACAGGAAATAGATCACGGGCGCTGTGATGATCACCGAATCAAACCGGTCCATGATTCCGCCGTGACCCGGGATCAGTTTTCCGTAGTCTTTAATGTCAAAATGCCTTTTGATAGCCGATGCCGCGAGGTCTCCGATCTGGGAAATGACAGCTCCGGCAGCACAGATCAGCGCATACCATCCTGCATGAGCTTCTGAAGCCGGTGCCGCAAAATGCATGATCAGACCGTACAGGCAACCGAGCAGAGCCGCTCCCGCGATTCCGCCGATGCCGCCTTCGATCGTCTTTTTAGGAGAAAGCTTCGGTGTCATCGGATGTTTGCCGATCAGCATCCCTGTGCAGTAGGCGAGCGTGTCACAGCCCCATGCCGAAAGAATGATCAGCCAGACAAGCACTCTGCCGTGCGGCAGCATTCTTGTCAGATAAATGAACAGGAGCATGACCGGAACATAGTAGAATCCGAACAGAATGACTG
>CACYEU010000148.1 GCA_902773445.1 uncultured Lachnospiraceae bacterium
CCGCCGGTTTGAAGTCGTTGAGAGCGACGGATGCGTCGTATCCTATATCCACGGTGGCGGCCGCATCGGCGTTATCGTCGACGCTAAGACTGACAAAGTCAATGATGAAGTCAAGACATGCCTTCACAATGTTGCGATGCAGATCGCAGCGATGCGACCGAAGTATACTTCACGTGACGAAGTCGATCAGGACTATATCGAGCATGAGAAAGAGATCTTAAAGTCTCAGGCAATGACAGAGAATCCTGAGAAGCCCGAGAATATTATCGAGAAGATGATCATCGGACGTCTGAACAAGCAGCTCAAGGAAGTCTGCCTGCTCGATCAGGTCTATGTTCAGGACAGCGATCTGACAGTCGCCAAATATGTTCAGAAAGTTGCTAATGAGACCGGCGCAGATCTTTCGATCCGTTCATTTGTCCGCTTTGAGACAGGCGAAGGTATTGAGAAGAGAAAAGATGATTTCGCAGCGGAAGTTGCTGCTCAGATGGGTTGATAACCGATAAGGAGAAATCATGGCAGAGATTACAATTACACAGGATAATTTCCAGACAGAAGTGCTCGAATCCGAGATCCCGGTCCTTGTTGATTTTTGGGCAACATGGTGCGGCCCGTGCCAGATGCTCGCACCGGTGATCGAAGAGGTCGCGAATGAGAATGAAGGCAAATTCAAAGTCGGAAAAGTCAATGTTGATGAAGAACCGGGACTTGCCCGTCAGTTCAGAGTCATGAGCATCCCGACACTGATCGTCTTCAATGAGGGAAAAGTTGTCAATCAGTCAATCGGCGTCATCCAGAAGGAAGATGTTGTTTCACTTGTCGAAACAGCTGTCTGAGGCAGATTTGATTCGTGAAATTAAGTGTTGACGGTTAGTGTAAATGTGATATAATTCAATAGTGCAGTTTCACCCAATCAGCCACATGCACTAAATTTTTGGCTTGAGGGGAGGGATAAAAGGTATGTCGAATGTAATCGTAAAAGAGAATGAATCATTAGACAGCGCGCTTCGCCGTTTTAAACGGAGTTGTGCGAAGGCTGGCATTCAGCAGGAGATTCGCAAACGCGAGCACTATGAAAAACCGAGCGTACGCCGCAAAAAGAAATCCGAAGCTGCCAGAAAACGCAAATATCGTTAAGAGAATGGGGTGACGATCTGATTGGACCGTCACCCTTTTTAACCAGTACAGTCATTCCGGAGGAGATTTATGACACAGACAATCAGAACTCGTTTTGCCCCGAGCCCGACAGGCTTTATGCATATCGGCAACCTGAGGACAGCACTCTACTCGTATCTGCTTGCCAAGCATGAGGACGGACAATTCGTGCTTCGTATCGAAGATACCGATCAGGAACGCTATGTCGAGGGCGCGACAGACGCGATCTACCGTGCGCTTGCCCAGACCGGCCTTGAATACGATGAAGGACCGGATAAAGACGGCGGCGTCGGACCGTACGTCCAGAGTGAACGCATGAAAAGCGGCCTGTATATGGATTATGCAAAAAAGCTGATCGATAAAGGGGAAGCTTATTATTGCTTCTGCACACCGGAAAGACTGGCATCGCTTAAGAGCACGACCGATGCCGACGGTAATCCTTTCCAGGCATACGACAAGCATTGCCTGTCCCTGACAAAAGAGGAGATCGAACAGCATCTTGCCAACGGCGATCCGTTTGTCATCCGGCTCAATATTCCCAACGAAGGTGAGACTTCGTTCCACGACGAGATCTACGGCGATATCTCGTTCCCGAATTCAGAGCTTGACGACATGATCCTGATCAAATCGGACGGTTTTCCGACATACAATTTTGCCAACGTGATCGATGATCATCTGCAGGGGATCACACATATTGTGCGCGGCAACGAGTATCTGTCATCGTCGCCGAAATACAACCGGCTTTACCAGGCATTCGGCTGGGATGTACCGGTCTATGTGCACTGTCCGCTGATCACCGACGAGAATGAAAAAAAGCTTTCGAAGCGGTCAGGGCATGCTTCCTACGAAGATCTGATCGCGCAGGGATTCCTGCCGGAAGCCGTGCTCAATTATGTTGCGCTGCTCGGCTGGAGTCCGACTGACAATCAGGAGATCTTTTCTCTTGATGAACTCGTTAAAGCGTTTGACTACCACAGGATCAACAAGTCGAAGGCCGTCTTTGATCTGACCAAGATGAAATGGATCAACGGCGAGCATTTCAAAGCCATGGATCCGGAGCGTTTCTATCAGATGGCTGAACCGTATCTGAAAGACTTTGTACATGGAGACTATGATTACCGCGTGTTATCCGAAATGGTCAGGACACGTGTGCTGACATTCCCTGAAATCAAGGATCAGCTTGATTTTATCGATGTTCTGCCTGATTATGACGCTGAATTGTACAGACATAAAAAGAGCAAATCCAATCCGGAAGTCGCTCTCGAAGTTCTGACTGGAGTCCTTCCGCTGCTCGAGGAGCAGGAAGACTATTCCAATGATGCGCTGTTTGCTCTTTTAAAAGACTATGCTGTCGGTCATGAGCAGAAGAATGCCACGGTCATGTGGCCGGTACGTGTTGCGCTTTCGGGAAAAATGAGCACACCCGGAGGGGCAACTCAATTGCTCGAATTGCTCGGTAAAGACGAGTCTCTCAGACGCATTGACCGGGGTATCTCAATGCTGAAGGACACACTGAACCAGGCTTGACAAGCCCTGATCATCGTCAGCAGCTGGCGTTGACACACCGGGACGGCCCTTGCATGGTCCTCGCGGGACCCGGTTCGGGCAAGACGTTTGTCATCGTCAGCCGCATCAAATATCTGATCGAACATGAACACATTCCGCCCGGTCAGATTCTCGTGATCACATTCACGCGCGCAGCCGCCACGCAGATGCGTGAGCGGTTTTTTGCGCTTCATCGGGCAGAAAACGCCGGCAAAGTGACATTCGGGACCTTCCACAGCGTCTATTTCGGCATTTTAAA
>CACYEU010000149.1 GCA_902773445.1 uncultured Lachnospiraceae bacterium
GAACCGGCCGGTTCTAAGCCACTGCCGCCAAGCTGGCTTTGTGAACCGGCCGAAGAGAAATGGGACCGGCAGAATATAGTGCAAACGGAGTATCTGTCTGCCGGTTGAATGCATCTTAACGCACAAGACCGATCAATAACAGTCGATTTTTTCGACATCGGTCGACATTTTTCGAACATTTGGGCTGTGGATTGCCTTTATTCCGCGGTTTTGGTAAGATTAATTTGTAGAAATATGCTGATTTATCCGACAGGGATGATTTGAGCTGATGCGGATCACTGAGACCGGATTTGACCGGATCAAGCAAGCTGTTCGGGATTATGAAAAACGGAGGAATCATACGATGAAGACAAATGTGGCGTTGATGATGGCGGATGGTCTGGAAGAGTGTGAAGCGCTCAATGTGCTTGATGTGCTTCGGCGTGCCGGTGTTGATGTGAAGACTGTCAGTATCAATGGCAAATCTCATGTGCTCGGATCGCATGAGATCGGGATCGACTGCGATACGGATATCGCCGATCTGCTTGCGGACGGAACTGAGGCGGCGGCCGATGCGCTTGATATGCTGATCCTGCCGGGCGGAATGCCGGGGACAAAATACCTTGGCGAGTGTGAACCGCTGGTCAAACTGATCACTGCGATGGATCAGCGCGGGAAATGGCTCGGCGCGATCTGCGCGGCACCGATGGTCTACGCGCAGTGCGGTGTTCTGAACGGAAGAAACGCGACCTGCTATCCGGGCTGTGATCCGGTTCTCAAGGAGAACGGTGCCGCATTCAGGGAAGATAAAGTCGTGATCGACGGACATGTTGTGACAAGCCGCGGCCTTGGAACAGCGATCTCATTCGGACTGACGCTGATCGGCGTACTGCTCGGAAAGGAGAAAGCCGAAGAGATCCGCGTGTCGATCGTTTCGGAGGATCCGATCTTCTGAATGACAGTGTGATCAACAATTAATCACAGGGCATTTAACTGTTGGCAAATGCCCCGAAAATTGATATAATAAATTGGTTATGTAGCTCGAAAACAAGGAGGAATAGTAAGCAAATGAGTGTAAAAGTTGAAAAGAATGAACACAGCATGGCAACCCTGACGATCGAAGTATCGGCGGAGGAGTTTGAAAAGGCGTGCGAGCGCGCTTATCAGAAGCAGAAGAAGAGTTTTGCGATCCCGGGATTCCGCAAGGGAAAAGTGCCGCGGATGATCGTCGAAAAGATGTACGGACCGGCTGTGTTCTATGAGGAAGCTGCCAACGATCTCATTCAGAAAGAATATCCGAAAGCTGACGAAGAGAGCGGTCTCGCGATTGTTTCCAGACCGAAGATCTCTGTCGTTCAGATCGAGGCCGGAAAGCCGTTTGTTTTCACGGCTGAAGTAGCGGTGAAACCGCCGGTCGAGCTCGGTGAGTACAAGGGTATTGAAGTCACAAAGCAGGACCGCAAGGTGACCGCTGACGATGTCAAGAAACGCCTCGAGAATGAGCAGAAGCGTCAGGTCAGAAAGACAGATGTGACCGACCGTGCCGTTAAGGACGGCGATGAGATCGACCTTGACTTTGAGGGATATGTCGACGGTAAGACATTTAAGGGCGGCTCGGCAAAAGGCTTTACGCTTACGATCGGTTCTCATACATTTATCCCGGGATTCGAAGAGCAGCTCATCGGCGTGATGCCGGGCGATGAAAAGGACGTCATTACGGTCTTCCCGGAAGATTATCAGGAGAAATCACTGGCCGGAAAAGAAGCCCTGTTTAAATGCAAGGTCAACAAGATCGTCGAGAAAGAGTATCCGGAGATCAATGATGAGTTTGCATCGGAAGTATCCGAGTTTGAGACACTTGCTGAATACAAGAAAGATCTCAAAAAGCAGATGCAGAAGTATAAGGATGATCAGGCTCATAACGCGATCACAACCGAAGCTGTTGATATCGCCGCAGAAAATGCCAAGATCGATATCCCACAGCCGATGATCGACCTTCAGATCGAGCAGCTGGCCGCTCAGTTCGAGCAGAATATCCGCGCGCAGGGCATGGATGTCAAGCAGTATCTTGAGATGCTCGGCATGACGCCGGATCAGATGCTTGCGAGCATGGAGCCTGAGGCAGTGCGCAATATCCGCAACCGCCTGACCCTCGAGGAGATCGTTAAGGCTGAGAACATCGAAGTCACTGACGAAGATCTCGCGGACGAGATGGAGAAGATCGCCAAGGTCTACAGCATGGAAGCCAAGCAGCTGCTTGACAGAATGACCGATGAAGAGCGCGAGCGCAATAAGCAGGATATCGCAGTGCAGCGCGCGGCTGATCTGGTCGGCGATCTGGCTGTAGAAGTCGAGCCGAAAAAGGAAGAAAAGGCCGAAGACAAGGCTGAAGAGAAGAAACCGGCAGCTAAGAAGACAGCCGCTAAGAAGACAACTGCCAAGAAGACGACTGCTAAGAAGACGACCAAGAAGGCAGATGACAAGGCTGAGGAAAAGAAGCCGACAGCTAAGAAGACAGCCGCTAAGAAACCGGCCGCCAAGAAGACCACGAAAAAGAGCGAGGAGAAGTAAATGGCATTAATCCCGTATGTAATCGAACAGACGAGCCGCGGCGAACGGTCCTATGATATCTATTCGAGACTGCTCAAAGACAGGATCATTTTCCTCGGCGAGGAGATCAATGATTATTCGGCGAGCGTTGTCGTTGCGCAGCTTCTGTTCCTTGAGGCGGAGGACCCGGAAAAGGATATCCACCTGTATATCAACAGCCCGGGCGGATCAGTCTCTGCAGGGTTTGCGATCTACGACACGATGCAGTATATCAAATGTGATGTCTCGACGATCTGTGTCGGCACAGCGGCCAGTATGGGAGCATTCCTGCTGGCAGGCGGAAAGAAAGGCAAGCGCATGGCGCTTCCGAATTCCGAGATCCTGATCCATCAGCCGCTCGGCGGCGCGCAGGGCCAGGCCAGCGATGTTCAGATCGCAGCTGAGCATATCATGAAGACCAAGAAGAAGCTCAATGATATTCTTGCGGCCAATACCGGCAAAGACATCGATGTGATCAGCGCCGATACAGACAGAGACAACTGGATGAGCGCCGAGGAGGCCAAAGAATACGGTCTGATCGACCGCGTCATCGACAAGCGTTAAATGGGGAGATTTTAACCACGGAGGGGGAAAATGGCAAATAGCAGAGATGAGATAATCAGATGCTCATTTTGCGGAAAAGCACAGGGCCAGGTCCATCGCATGATCAAAGGACCCGGCGGCCTGTATATCTGCGATGAGTGCGTTGCACTCTGCAGCGAGATCATTGAAGAGGAAGATCAGGTCTACGAGGCACCGGTCATCAAGAACGGCTCGAAGGCCTCTCTTCCGAAACCGCAGGAGATCAAGGCATTTCTTGACGATTATGTGATTGGACAGGAGGATGCCAAGAAAGTTCTGTCAGTCGCTGTCTACAATCACTATAAGAGAATCCTTTCGACATTCATGGACGATGATAATGATGTCGAGCTTCAGAAGAGCAATATTCTGATGCTCGGCCCGACCGGATGCGGCAAGACACTGCTCGCGCAGTCTTTGGCGAGAATGCTTGACGTTCCGTTTGCGATCGCCGACGCGACGACCCTTACTGAAGCCGGATATGTCGGAGAAGATGTCGAGAATATCCTGCTGAAGATCATCCAGGCCGCCGACGGTGATGTCGCGCGCGCCGAGACCGGCATCATCTATATCGATGAGATCGATAAGATCACACGCAAGTCCGAGAATCCGTCGATCACGCGCGATGTGTCCGGTGAAGGTGTGCAGCAGGCACTCCTCAAGATCGTTGAGGGAACAGTCGCGATGGTGCCGCCTCAGGGAGGACGTAAGCATCCGCAGCAGGAGATGATTCCGATCGATACATCCAATATCCTGTTTATCTGCGGCGGAGCATTTGAGGGACTCGACAAGATCATTGAATCCCGTCTCGATCAGAAATCGATCGGTTTCAATGCGGACATCATGGAGAAACGGCAGAAAGACAGAAATGCGCTGCTGTCACAGGTCCTCCCGCAGGATCTTGTCAAATATGGGCTGATCCCGGAACTTGTCGGCCGTGTCCCTGTGACAACGACCGTGCAGGAGCTTGACAAAAAGGCTTTGATCCGTATTCTGATCGAGCCTAAGAATTCGCTGGTCAGACAGTATAAAAGAATGCTGGAGATGGACGGTGTCGAACTGATCTTTGACAAAGCCGCACTCGATGCGATCGCTTCGA
>CACYEU010000150.1 GCA_902773445.1 uncultured Lachnospiraceae bacterium
ATAATACGCTATCGTACAGAATACTGCCTCACAATATGAACGATGGATTATCGTACAGAATACTGGACGGGAACAGAAACAGATACGGCGCTGTGATCAGCGCGATGCGCAGTGCCGATTTTTTGGCCTGCTCAATGCTTAAACCGACTTTCTTGAGCACGGCTTTATCGAGCAGGTAAATGACGAACCCGGCCAGCGCGATCGCGGCGAGCACGATGATCAGCGACAAGACATGGCTGAACGGGTTAAATCCGACGCCGTACATGATTTTGTCGAGAAGCGGATGTGCCCCCTCGGCGCTTTCATTTATGGCATCCGGAAGGGCCGTTAAGAACAGCGCCCCGACCATTAAAAGCGCACCGATCAAGTCGCCGGCAAATCCGATCAGACACAGTTTCCATGTGTGTTTTCTGCAGAACTGTCCTTTGTCTGGCATATCGCCGAGGCTCCACCTGAGGATGATCCTGTCAAGAATATAATTCAGCGGTATCAGAATCAGCCACAGCCAGCTCGGGACAAAGAGTAATACCCAAAACGGCAGAAGCAGATTGTAAAGAATCGTTTTGTCTTGTTTCATAATGCGTGCCCCCTTATTTCACAGTCACGGTTCGGGCCGTCGAAAACGGACTGTAGTAAGTCTTTGACCCGACTGTGGTTTTCGCACGCATAGTATAACTGTATTTGTATCCTTTTTTCAAGCCGCTGTGTGTCACAGACTTGACATTGGCGGCCTTGGTCAGGACATGTTTGAATTTGGCGGCGCCAGGGTGTTTGACGTAAATCTCATACTGCGATGCCGCCGGCACCTGACTCCATGTCAGCTTGACGAGGCCGCTTCCCGGTGTTGCGGTCAGATCAGGTTTCTTAAGGTTCGCCGTCACTGTCACCTTTCTGCTTGCTGATTTGTAGAGGGAAGACTCGGCTGCTGTGATCGTGATCGTGACTGTTCCGGGCTTTATCAGCGAGACGACTCCCTTCGAACTGACGGTTGCAACAGTCGTATTGCTGCTCTTATAGGACAGCGCCGTCTTCGCCGAAGCGCCCAGCGTGATCCGGCTGCCGCAGGTCCCGCTGAAGGACGTCTTTCCGATACTGATACTCTGCCCAGGTTTCAGCACATTGACTGTGACCTTTAGGGAGGCGCTTCTGTGATATGGTGTTTCTTCCGCGGTAAATGTCAGGACCGCTCTGCCGCCCTTTTTGACATTTAATATGAAATCCACTTCGTCTGTGACGCCTTCATCCAGGACGACATGCATGTCATCTGCGACTTCGACGATATCCGAATTCGATGAACTGCATTCGATAAATCCCGAGCCGACCAGATGCAGACCGTATTGGACGGTCGTGCTGTATGTCACATCCATCGTATTTCCGGTCGCCGGAGCGTACCGATAGTAACGCTGCGGGTCCCACTCGATTTTGTCCGCAAATATGACCCATCCTTTTGGCCGTGTATCGGCTTTGATGCCGGGCGGATCATTGAATGAGATGACTTCGTCCTCGGCTGACGCGCTTACCGCGGGAGCGCACAGGACGCCTGCCGCCAATACAAGCGCCAGCAGAAAGGCCAGACATGCAGTTGTGAGTTTCTTGTGTTCCATCATTTCCCTATGGCATCCTCCGGCGGCTTCAATACGCCGGCATCTGTCACTTGACCCTGATCGTCTTCACATTTGAAAACGGACTGTAGTAATATTTGCTGCCGATCCGCCTGCGGGCCCGCATGACATACTGGTATGTCTTGCCGACCTTCAGCCCTTTGTGCGTCACGGATTTGACTTTCGCCGGCCTGGTCAGGGCCCGCTTGAATTTCTTTGCGCCGGGGTATTTGACATAGATCTCGTAGGTGTCGGCGGCCGGCACCTGAGTCCATGTGATCTTCGCCCAGCCGTGGCCGGATGAAGCTGAAAGCACCGGTTTTTTCAGCGTCGATGTAACCGTGACCTTTTTCTGCGCGGTCGCGTACTGATCGGTCTCTTTGGCTTTGATCGTAACCGTCACTTTGCCCGGCTTTTTGAATGACAGCGTACCTTTACTGTCGACGCTGACTATCTTCGGGTCGCTGCTCGCATAGGTCATTGCTGTCACGGATGCCGCGCCGAGATTAAGTGTCGAACCGCAAGTGCCCTTGTAACTTGCTTTCGCCGTGACTGTCTGGGGTTTCTTCGCGACATTGATCGTAATATTGACCGGCTCTGGCGCATCGAAATACAGATTTTCCCCGCCGTAGAGCGTGAGCATCGTTGTGCCGGCTTTGCACGGAACAAATCTCAGACTCATGCAGCCGCTTTCGCCTTCCCCGATCGGATCGACAACGTCGTCAAGCTCGCCGATCATCGTCGGATCGGACAGACTCCAGTAACCTCCCTGCGCCATCACGACCGCTCTGGCATAGATCGTCACCGAATCTCCATATGTCATGTTGATCGTCTGATCCTTGTAAATGCACCGAATTCTCTGGGCAAATCTGGTCTGTCCGACCGGTTCGAACGGAATACCGTTTTTTGCAGCCCACAGGCATACCGGGGAGCCGTCGACGCCGCGGATATTGGCAACGTCCTGCAGCCCCTTCGTATCATAGCTTCCGACTTGGATCTGAGGCGGAACAAAAACGTCCAGGTTTGCACACCCGTCAAATGCATTTCCGCCGAGACTGAACAGTTCGGCCGGCAGCTCCAGATCCGCAAGATCGCTGCATCCGGTAAATGCTCCGTCCCCGATTTCCTGCACCCCTTCTGGAATCACGATCTCCGAGGCTCCGCATTGGTAAAAACAATATGGGCCGATCACAGTCGTTTCTTCATCGATCTGAATCGATTCCGCCTGTCTCGCCGGCGGATATAAAAGCATCTGCTTTTCGCCGGGGCGGTTCTCATAGAAACCGACACCGTACAGTCCGCCGTCGATGACTTCGAGATAGGGATTTTTTGGTGAGAAGGTAAATGTCGTGACGCCGGTGCACATCGGCTGGATCTCTTGGGCATACGCCTTGATCACATCAGGATCGGTCATCCCGAAATCGGCGGTCGTTCTGCTGATTTTGACCAGGTCAGTGACCCGCACGCCACGCGCCTCGGCTGCCTTCGGCATCAGGAATACTGCACAGAACATCACGAACGCAAGCCAAAGAACTGGCCGCGCAGCTGAGCCAAAAACCCGCGCGGTTGAACCATTAGACCGCACCGCTGATCCATTA
>CACYEU010000151.1 GCA_902773445.1 uncultured Lachnospiraceae bacterium
CAACGGCAGCATCGCGATCGGTCAGGAAGTCGCGATCTGCAACTACCATGACCCGGACAAATTCCGCAAAGTCAAGATCACCAATCTGTTCGAGTTCGAAGGCCTGAAAAAAGTTGAAGTCGAGACCGCCGATGTCGGCGCGATCGTCGCGATCTCAGGTGTGTCCGGCATCTCGATCGGCGATACTCTCTGCGATCCCGAGGATCCTGATCCGATCGAATTCCAGAAAATCTCTGAGCCGACGATCGCGATGCAGTTCATGGTCAATGACAGCCCGTTTGCGGGGCAGGACGGAAAATACGTCACGTCACGTCATATTCGTGAGCGCCTGCTGCGCGAGCTCAACACCGATGTATCACTCCGTGTCGAGGACATGGGCAATGACAATTCCTACAAAGTGTCGGGCCGCGGGGAACTGCATTTGTCCGTTTTGATTGAGAACATGCGACGCGAGGGCTACGAATTCTCAGTCAGCAAAGCTGAAGTGCTCTATAAGACCGATCCCAAAGGCAAGACGCTCGAACCGGTCGAGACAGCCTATGTCGATGTGCCGACCGACTGTACCGGTATCGTGATCGAAAAGCTTTCAAAGAGAAAGGGACTGCTGACCAATATGACAGGTCTCGATGCCGGTTATACGCGGCTCGAGTTCAATATTCCGTCGCGCGGACTGATCGGCTACCGCGGCGAGTTCCTGACCGATACCCGCGGCGAGGGAATCATCAACACATCATTTGAAGGCTATGAGCCGTACAAAGGCGATATGGATTATCGTCCGACCGGATCACTCGTCTCATTTGTTGACGGAGAAGCTGTCACCTACGGGCTGTTCAACGCGCAGGACCGCGGGCCTTTGTTTATCGGTCCCGGCGAAAAAGTCTATGAGGGCATGGTGATCGGTGAAAATGTTCATTATGAAGATATCGAGCTGAATGTCTGCAAGACAAAGCATCTGACAAATACGCGCTCTTCGAGTGCCGATGAGGCGCTCCGGCTGACACCGCCGGTCCGTTTCTCTCTCGAAGAGGCGCTCGATTTTCTCGAGACAGATGAACTTCTCGAGGTGACTCCGAACGCGCTGCGCATCAGAAAAAAGATCCTCGACACAAAGCAGAGGAAGAAAGCCGAACGGCATACCTAAAAAAAATTAAAAAATATAAAAAATTTTGTAATACCGCTTTAGTTATGAACTGAAAAGCGGTATTATTTATTTATCCAATATACTCTTGGAATCTGTAACTGTTAACCAAAGGAGAATGTTGAATCGACAGGAAGGACAGAAGTTATGAAAAGAGTAAAAAAACTGCTTACATTGCTTCTGGTTGTCGTGCTGGTCTTGCCCGTGACCGGCTGCGGATCATCGATCGCCGACGATGACTACGACGGCGAGTACAAAGTCGCGATGATCACAGACGCAGGCGATATCACAGACCAGTCATTCAACCAGACAACATACGAGGCATGCAAAGCCTGGTGTGGAGAACACGATGTCCCGTTTACTTACAAAAAGCCGGATGGCGATACGGACTATGCCCGTGTGGCCATGGTCGACGTCGCTGTTGCAGAGGGTTATAACATCATAGTCATGTCCGGTTACATTTTTGCGGGAACACTGGTTGATGTGACATACAAGTATCCGGAAGTCAAATTTATCGTTCTGGATATGACGGCGGGGGATATCATCGCCGCGGCTGTCGGCAATCAGTATTACGCTAACCCGGACGCCTATGAAGCTTCCGACTACTACAACACCGGCAACACCTACTGCGCGGTCTACAAGGAAGAGATTCCGGGCTACATGGCCGGCTATGCGGCTGTCAAGCTGGGCTATCGCAAACTCGGCTATCTCGGCGGACAGGAAGTCCCGGCTGTCATGCGTTTCGGTTACGGCTACCTGCAGGGCATTGAAGAAGCCGCAAAAGAGCTTGGCGTTACAAAGGATATTTCAGTGGAATACGCCTACGGCGGACAGTTCTACGGCTCCACAGAGATCACCGCAGCCATGGATACCTGGTATCACAAAGGCACGGAGATCATCTTCGCCTGCGGCGGCGGCATCTTCACATCGGCTGCTGAAGCGGCGGCAAAGGAAGGCGGCAAAGTCATCGGTGTCGACAGTGACCAGTCTCCGATCATCGATGAATACGGAGAAGGGATGACAGTCACTTCGGCTATGAAGAGTCTGACCGCTACGATCTTTGCCATGCTGGATGCGATCATGATCGACGGCACCTGGGATGAACATGTCGGTAAGATCGAAAACCTCGGTCTGATTTCAGGAACAGACACCTCGATCAACTATGTCGGTCTTCCCGAAGATACGACTCAGTGGAACGAGAACTTCACTCTTGATGATTATCACCAGCTGGTCAAAGATATCTTTGAAGGCAAAGTGAAAGTCAATCCTTCGATCGAAAAAATGCCGGAAGTGTCATACAACCTGAATGTCCGGCAGGGAACTATCATGTAAGGGAAGGAGGATGCAGGTATTATGGAAGAATATGCAATTGAAATGCTACATATTACCAAGCGGTTTCCCGGTATCATAGCGAATGATGATATCACCCTGCAGCTGAAAAAGGGTGAGATCCATGCGCTCCTCGGAGAAAACGGCGCCGGCAAATCCACCCTGATGAGCGTTCTG
>CACYEU010000152.1 GCA_902773445.1 uncultured Lachnospiraceae bacterium
CCGGGTCTTCATGGAAGGTACAGGGCTCGAACCTGCGACCTTTCACACGTCAAGCGAATGCTCTCCCAGCTGAGCTAACCTTCCATGCGAAGATGATTATAACATATATTTCAAAAAATGCAAGCGGAATTTACAAGCAGGGTTTCAGTCGATCGTATTCACCAGCGCGACCGCGACATCATTGACATTCGTGCCGGTCGGACCGGTCCGGATCAGGCCGCCGATCGCCTCAAGGGCATGGTACGAATCGTTGTCTTCCAGCACCTTGAGAGGATCCAGTTTCAGAGCGCAAAGCTGATCCATGCTCGACCCGTCGACAAATCCGCCGGCTGCGTCGGTCGGACCGTCGGTTCCGTCGCTGCCGACTGAGAAGACAGCCACATTATCAAGGCCGCTGATCAACGGCGCCGCGGCCAAAGCTGTCTCCTGATTGCGGCCGCCGAGTCCGCTGCCGGTTACATGAACGATCGTCTCACCGCCGCAGACAAACGCTTTCTTTTTGCCGCCTCCGGCATGGGCGCGCGCCGTGATGCCGAGCAGTTCGCCGGCCTTGCTTGCCTCACAGGTCATGCGGTCAGTCAGCATTGTCGTCTCATATCCGAGTGCTTCACATTCATCGATCACTGCCGCGCAAAGTTGCTCGACATTGCCGATAATCGATGCTGTGACATTATTAAGTTTCTTATGCTCTCTATTTGTTTCTAGAATGAGATCTCGTGCCTTGTCGGACAATGTGATACCATATCGCTCGAATACACTAATTGCCTCTTCTCCCGTTGTGCTGTCAGGCCACCCCGGACCGCTCGCAATCATATCGACCGGATCGCCCAGCACGTCGCTCAGAATGATATTGTATACATGAGCAGGCGCGCAGGCTTCTGCAAACTTGCCTCCTTTGACAGCGCTGAGGCGCTTGCGTACCGTATTGATCTCGGTGATGTCCGCGCCGCTCATCAGCAAATGATGCGTAACTTGTCTGATATCATCATACGGAATCAGAGGTATCTCAAACAATGCGCTTCCGCCGCCGGAGATCAGAAGCAAGACTGTATCATTCTCTGTCAGTCCGCTGACCATCTCAACAGCCCGCCGGGACGCCCTGAATCCGTTCTCGTCGGGTTCGGGATGTCCGGCCTCATAACACTCAACGCCGGGGATATCCCCCTGTGAATGGCCGTACTTTGTGATCACGATCCCGGCATCGACCCTGCCAAGCGCGCGCACAGCGGCGTCTGCCATCGTCCAGGCGGCTTTGCCGATTGCAGCGAGTATGATCCTGCCGCCGGAAAAAGCTCCTTCCGATATCATCCGCTCGATTTCACGCTCCACAACCGGTCCGGGCAGCACTGCCCTGATACCGGCCCGGATGATCCGGTCGGCGTCAGCGCGCAGTCTTATCTTGTCGCAATGATCAATATACGAATTCATAATTACAGTATAATACAAACTCCTCTCTTGAGTAACGTTACGCTTCTTTCTGCCGGCGCCTGATCCTCCTGACCCGGTTGATATGGCGTTCGAAATCTCCGTTCTCGATCAACTGCGCAAGGACATACTGCTCGAAGACCGGAACACTGCACGAATAGAAACTGATCTTATTTTTGAGTTCTTTAGTTATCCTTCCGGGAAGAACCATATAGCCGATACGCATCGATGAGGCGATCGTCTTTGAAAACGTATTGATATAGATGACCGTCTTATCCGGCTCTAATGAATAGAGAGTTTCCTCAGCTTTTGTCAGTTCAGAGAATTCCGAATCATAATCGTCCTCAATGATCATCGCATTGCGCCCGAGTGCCCATTGAATATATTGGGCACGTTTGGACGCCGTTGCCGTGACACGGCTCGGATAACTGTTAAACGGTGTAACATGCAGCACGGTCGCTTCGGTCCTGATCAGCTCATTGTCCATGATCCCATCCGGCCCCATTTTCAGTGGATCAACATTTGCCCCATTGGCTTCGTAAATGTTTCTGATCTTTTCATACGAAGGATCCTCGATTGCGTACAGCCTGTCGCGGCCGAGCATCGGAACCAGCAGCCCGTACAGGTCTTCGGCTCCCGATCCGACCAGAATCTGTTCGGGAGAGACATTGATCCCCCGGCCGCGTGCCAGATAGGAAGCCAGTGCGTGACGCAGTTCGGCAACGCCTCCGGGCGGCGAGCTCTCCATGACCTTTTCCTGATACTGGGTCAGAACACGGCGCATGGTCCGCGCAAAGACCGAGAACGGAAACGCCTCCTCCGGATCCCCTTCTCCCTCGGCACGCCCGCGAATCTCGACAGATGCAGAAGTCTCCGCCTGAGTGTGTTCCCCGGGTTCGGCGACAGGCATCAGCTCTCCGGCCCGGTAACAGGCGAAATACCCGCTTCTCTCCTGCGCCCTCGCATAGCCTTCGTCGATCAGCAGATCATAGGCATGTCCGGCTGTGATCACACTGACACCCGCCTCCTCGGCGAGGATCCTCTTGGACGGCAGACGCATTCCGTACTGGTAGGCTCCGCCGGTGATATCCTCCCTAAGCTGCAGGTACAGCTGCATATATGAAGGCTGATGATTTGATTTGCTGATATGATAGCGCATAACTGGTTATATAACATTCTATCCTACTGGTTATTTTATATTATCAGTTTACGCCTATAATGAACTTAAATCAAGGAGATTCGATCGATGAAACGAGAGCTTCCAATTAAAGATCTGGTTATGAGTGCCATGATGGCAGCACTGATCCTGCTCGGCACTTTGGCATTCCGCATTCCGACGCCGGCCGTGGGCTATATCCATGTCGGTGACGCGTTTGTGCTGCTTTCCGGCATCGTGCTCGGACCGCTGCTCGGCTCCCTCGCCGCAGGTATCGGTGCCGGTCTGGCCGACCTGCTCGGCGGTTACGCGATCTGGGCTCCCGGTTCACTGATCATCAAAGCACTTGCCGCACTTGCGGCCTCCGCGATCTACAGAAAGACAAAAAACAGCAGCCGAATCAAAAATTCAGCTGCCTGTGTGATCCTCTCGGGTATCGGTGTTGCCCTGATCGTTGTCGCCGGTTATTTCATTTACCATTCGCTGGTGATCGGCCTGATCGCGGGCGGTTTCTCGAAAGCGGCATTTTTCTCGGCACTGTCAATGTCAGCCGCCGAGATTCCGTTCAACATCGTTCAGGGAATCGCCGGCGTCATTCTGGGCACAGCCCTGGCACCGGTCTTTACAAAGATCGGCGCGACTACTCGTCCCATCCCTCATACATCCGGTAAATAACCAGTATATTGCGGACAAATTCACCTTCGGAAAGTTCGATCTCGTCCGGTTCGGAGATTGGTGGAAACTGCGGGTCTTCCTCCTCGAACTCAACTCTGATCCAGTCTTCCATTGCGTCTCTGGCGCGTCCGAGCGTCTCGTCGAGATCGCGCCCTTCTGCCTCGCACATTGCAAGGTCCGGGAATCTCGCATGGTAGCCTGAGTCAGTCTTTTTCACAATAACCGGATAGATAAAGTTCATGTCATGCCTTTCTGTTCAGATCAGTTGACGAACGCGGTCATACAGGGTATCGTTCAAGTTGAAGACCGCATTGTCAACACCTTTTGTTAAATGATGAAATCACTGTCTCAACTATTCTATCAGATTTTTCGCTGCTTTGCGCGCGTTTCGGTCATTTTGATGATGACTGCGGCGCTTTTTGCACTTTCCGCCTGCTCACGGGGGGATTCGGACAGCCGGTCAGCAACCGGCGGCACGGCAGAAACCAAGTCTGAAACGCCCGATCCGAACGCTCCTTATGAATTGGAGTATGTCGACGCCTACGGCGAACACCACACCGCGACGATCGATCCGGCATTGAAGCAGCATCCGTATGATTGGAGTCATCTGAAGCGCAAGGACAGTGACGTCATCTACGAAGGCGACTCTTCTTACACGATCCGCAGAGGGATCGATGTGTCGACACATCAGGGCGAGATCGACTGGAAAGCAGTCAAAGATGCCGGCCGCGACTTTGTCTTTGTCCGCGCGGCATTCAGAGCGTACGGAGAGACCGGAAAGCTGTTCGAAGACGATCGGGCACGGAAGAATCTCAAAGATGCAGCCGCCGCAGGTCTTGACACCGGCGTCTATGTCTTTTCGCAGGCCGTCAACGAAAAGGAAGCCCTCGAGGAAGCTGATCTGGTGCTCAAGGTCATCAAAGACGCGAAGCTGACGCTGCCTGTTGTCTTTGACCCCGAGAAGATCAGAAATGACACCGCCCGGACCGATCATGTGAGCGGCGAACAGTTTACCAAAAACACGCTGGCTTTCTGCAGGAAGATCCGCGAAGCCGGCTATCAGCCGATGGTCTACGCCAATATGGTCTGGGAGGCCGATCTGTATGACATGAAGCAGCTTCAGAATCTGCCGGTCTGGTATGCCGACTACGAACCGGTGCCGCAGACACCGTATGATTTCAGGTTCTGGCAGTACTCCGAAAAGGGCACAGTCCCCGGCATTGATGGAAAAGTCGACCTCGATGTCGAATTCGTCAAAAATTAAAGGCCGACCGCGTTCATCGCGGCCGGCCCATTTTGATGCTTTATTCAGCTTTCATGATACCTATCTTCAGAAAACCGACTTCTTACCGGATCATCCCATCTTTGAGAAATCGCTCGCCGGATGCTTGCAGAGCGGGCAGATAAAGTCTTCGGGAAGTTCTTCGCCTTCATAGACATATCCGCAGATATCGCAGACCCATCCCTTGACTTCTTCCTGCGGTTTCGGCTTGACGTTCTTCTGATAGAAACTGTAGGTCATCGTCTCGATGCTGTTGATCACGACTGATTCGGTGATGTCGCAGAGGAACATCCAGTGTGAACCCATATCGACTGTATCGAATACCTTCAGTGAAATATATCCGTTTGCATATTTGTTCAGATACGGTACGCCGTTGGAAGCCTCGTCATAGTGCTCGAAATCGGCAAATTTGTCGACGTCGCGTCCCGACTGGAAGCCGAAATGCTTGAAG
>CACYEU010000153.1 GCA_902773445.1 uncultured Lachnospiraceae bacterium
ACATTGATCTCGCGGCCGGGATGATCGTTAACGGCAGAGCGGATCTTTGCCGTGAACCAGTCCCAGTTGACAGCCTGCTCGGGGAACAGACCGGTGTGTTTGAACTGGAACGGCTTCAGGCGGAATGAAAGATCGCCTGCGCCGGCATTGTAACGGATGGACCAGGATTCGGGGAGATCATGAAATTCCCATGAGCCGCCGCCTTTGCGGCTGCGGTGGTAGTGGCCGTTCGGCTTCTTCCAGCCGGGGTGCTTTTTCTCAGTCGGCCAGATCACCTGAGGGTCGGGGCGCACCAAAAGATAATCTCCCCAGCGCTCAAGCTTTTCACCTTCCGAGGTATCCAAAACTTCATAATCTTTCCACTGATCTGCAATCCACATAATACTGTTCCTGATCTTCGGTAAATGTCGTTTCTCTGCATTTAACTATACAACAAAACTATGCAGTTTAAAACGTTTTATTCCGTTGAAAATGACCGTCGTATGTGGTACATTTATTCCAATGGAGGTAAATATCATGGAAGGTAAACTCTACAAATCAAAAACCAACAGAATGATCTCCGGCGTATGCGGCGGGATCGGTGAGTATTTCGGTGTTGACCCGACATGGGTTCGCCTTGCATGGGTGCTGTTTTGCATACTCGGCGGGTCAGGAATTCTGGCGTACATTATTGCGTTGATCATCATTCCGGAAGCACCGGCGTATTGATGCTGAAGTTTTAAGTAGTGATTACAACAATATGAAAGGAGAATCACGATGAAGAAATATGTATGTAACGTCTGCGGTTATGTTTATGACGAGGCAGCCGGCGATCCCGATAACGGCATCGCTCCGGGAACTGCCTGGGAAGATGTTCCGGAAGACTGGGTCTGCCCGCTCTGCGGCGTAGGCAAAGATGATTTCTCCGAGGAGTAATGTCAACTGTATCAGATGAATTGAAAGAGCTGTCGCTTGCGGCAGCTCTCTTTACAGGACTATGAACAGAAGAAGAATTAATCCCTTTATTGCAATACTGATCGCCCTGGCGTGCATCATTGTGACGATGACCGCTGTACATGCGGTTGCGGTCAGACGCGAGAAAAAAATCGAAGCAGCCAGGATCGAACAGGAAAAGAAAGAGGCTGCGAAAGAAAAGAAGAAAAAGGCCAAGGAGAAGAAAAAAGCCGAGGAAGCCAAGGCCGAGGCGGACAGCGTGGACGAACAGGCACGCGCGATCCTGGCCGATATGACGCTTCGCGACAAGATCGATCAGATGATGATCGTGTCTCCTGAGAATCTGACCGGAGCAACGACCGTATACAGAGCCGGTCCGACGACGGAGAAGGCGATCGAAGAGCATCCGGTCGGAGGACTGATCTACCACGCGCAGAATATGAACACACAGGACCAGACGATCGAAATGATCCAGGGTGTTCAGGAATTCAGCAAGATCGGCCTGCTGATCGCGGTCGATGAAGAAGGCGGTGAAGTCGCGCGCGTTGCCGAGACGCTCGGCACGACTGAATTTGATTCGATGTATGAGTACCGCGATAAAGGTAAAGAAACCGCCTTCCAGAACGCGAATAAGATCGGCTCCGAGATCAAGCAGTTCGGATTCAATACGGACTTTGCGCCGGTGGCCGATGTCTGGTCAAACAAAGCGAATACCGTGATCGGAGAGAGGGCTTACAGCTCCGATTTCAAGCAGGCTGCCGAACTGGTTCCCGAGGCAGTCAAAGGTCTTCAGAAAGCCGGCGTCATCAGTTGTCTCAAGCATTTCCCGGGACACGGCGACACTCTGGAGGATTCGCATGCCGAACTCGCATACACCGATAAGTCCAGAGATGATTTGGCGGCTCAGGAGTGGACGGTTTTCAAAGCCGGTATCGATGCGGGTGCCGAGATGGTCATGACCGGACATATCTGCGTCAAACAGATCGATCAGCTCCCCGCGACATTTTCATACAAACTGATCACTGACGAGCTGCGCGGAACACTCGGATTTAAGGGCGTGATCATCACCGACAGCCTTCAGATGGGCGCGGTGACCAACCAGTTCGAAGACGGAGACGCAGTCGTCAAGGCCGTGCAGGCCGGAGCCGACATGCTGCTGGAGCCGGAGGATCTGGAGGAGGCGGAAGAAGCGCTTGAGAAAGCGGTCCGCAACGAGCAGATCGCCGAAGAGAGACTCGACGAGAGCGTCATGCGGATCCTGAAGATGAAGATCCGCTACAAGATCATTGGCAAAGAATAATCAGCCGGAGGAACATCATGAAGTTTTGTAGTAAATGCGGAGCAAAGCTGGCTGACGATGCCAAATTCTGTGACTACTGTGGTGCCGTACAGGAGGATGTCATGCCGTCCGGACAGGAACCGGTATATCCGCGTTCCGATTACGGACAGCGTCCTGCGCCTGCCCCCAAAAAGAACAATCGGAAATTGCTTTTGATCCCGCTGATCGTACT
>CACYEU010000154.1 GCA_902773445.1 uncultured Lachnospiraceae bacterium
ATGATACGCTATAAAATCGTGACAAAGATCGATCATCTCGACGACAATGAGCTGATCGAGCATCTCGGTCTCGACAGTATCATTTCTCCGAAACAGACGATGGTCGAGCGGATCCTTAAATATGTCCGTTCAACCGACAACAGCCGGGGCAGCAATGTGGAACGGCTCTACAAGATGGTCGACGGAAGTGTCGAAGCGGTTGAATTCCATATCCGCGAGGGAGCGCCGGTCATCGGTCAGACGCTGTCAAAACTGGCACTTAAACCGTCTGTACTGGTCGCAGGCATTGTACGAGGAGGACATCTGATTATTCCGACCGGCATGGATGAGATCAAGGTCGACGATTCGGTCATTATTGTAACAACACATCTCGGATTCAGAGATGTGAAGGATATTCTGGCTTGAGGGGCGGCGGTTGTATGAATTACGCAATGGTTGTCTATACACTCGGCTGGGTCATCAAAGTGGAAGGGGCATGCATGCTTCTTCCGTGTCTGATCGCAGGCATTTACACTGAAAAGCAGGGGCTGGTCTATCTGCTCTGCGCCCTGTTTTGTCTGGCGCTCGGCATGCTGATCACCTATAAGAGACCGAAGAATACTGAATTGTACACTAAAGAGGGAATGGTTTCTGTCGCGGGTTCATGGCTCGTTCTGAGTCTTTTCGGAGCAGTCCCGTTTGTCGCGACCGGAGAATTCGCAAGACCTCTGGATGCGTTTTTTGAAATCGTATCCGGATTTACGACGACAGGAGCTTCGATCAGGAGTAATGTTGAGAATCTGTGCCACGCCACGCTTTTCTGGCGCAGTTTTTCACACTGGATCGGCGGTATGGGCGTCCTGATTTTCGTCCTGATGCTGATTCCGATCAAAAGCGGATCCCGTATGAATCTGATGAGAGCCGAAAGTCCGGGGTATGATGTCGCGAAACTGGTACCACAGGTCCGCGATACAGCGCGGATCCTGTACAGAATCTATCTGGGCCTCACATTCGCTGAACTTGTCATTCTGCTGATCTCGGGTATGCGGTGGTTCGACTCGGTGTGCATTACGTTTGGTACTGCAGGTACCGGTGGTTTCGGCGTATTGAACTCAAGCTGCGGAGCATATACGCCGGCCCAGCAGATTATTATTACGATCTTTATGGCTTTGTTCGGCTGTAACTTCGCGTTCTATTATCTGCTCCTTACAAAGAAGGTCGTGCAGGCATTCAAGATGGAAGAGGTCCGTACATTTGTTGCGATCCTCGCAGGAGCGGGTATTCTGATCGGCATCGATATCGCCCACATGTACCACTCGGCCGGACATACTCTCCGGGATTCGTTTTTCCAGACTGTCAGTATCATGACAACGACAGGTTTTTCAACGACTGATTTCGATGTGTGGCCGCAATTCTCTAAAACGATCCTGCTGCTGTTAATGTGCATAGGAGCCTGCGCCGGCAGTACCGGCGGCGGCATGAAGGTTTCCCGGCTGATGGTGTGTCTGAAGGAAAACAAGAAGACGCTGAAAGCCTGCCTTCATCCGCGAGGTGTTTTCAAGATCCGGATGGACGGCAAAGCGCTTTCGGACGAAAATGTCCATGTGATCAACCGCTATATGCTTTTATATGTAGGATTATTTGCCTTGTCGATTCTGATCCTGTCATTGGACAAGTTTTCATTCGAAACAAATTTCTCGGCTGTCGCCGCGACGATCAACAATATCGGACCCGGTTTCGACGCAGTCGGAGCGACACAGAATTACGGGGCGTTTTCAGATCTGTCAAAGATCGTATTGATCTTTGATATGCTTGCAGGCCGCCTTGAATTGTTCCCGGTGCTTCTGCTTCTGTATCCCGGGACATGGCGTAAGCATGTGTGGTCTTAAAGGAGTGAGTTTATGCAGACCATTGAGCATTTACTGAATCAACGTATACGGCAGGCCTTCGAAAAAGCCGGCGTCAATGCGGCTTTGGCCGCGGTGAGAGCCAGCGACAGACCGGAGCTTGCTGATTACCAGTGCAACGGCGCGCTTGCCGCCGCAAAGCCTATGAAAAAGAATCCGCGCGAGATCGCTCAGTCAATTGCTGATTCTTTTGATCAGAGCACTGTCGCGGAGCCTCTTTCTGTTGCCGGACCCGGCTTTCTGAATATCACACTGTCAAAGGATGCGCTGCGCACTTTTGCACAGACCATGCTGGATGATGAACGGCTCGGGATCGATCCGACTGATGAACCGCAGAGGATCATTCTGGATTACGGCGGACCAAATGTCGCGAAACCTCTTCATGTCGGACATCTGCGCTCGGCGATCATCGGCG
>CACYEU010000155.1 GCA_902773445.1 uncultured Lachnospiraceae bacterium
CGCCACCTCCTTTCCTACCGGTCGTTTAATTCACGAATGTGATTTATAATTCCTTTTCGAGATCCCGTCTGAGGGACTGTGTCATCAGCAGCTCATCGGTCATACCGTCCTGCCACTTCTGGTTGGGCTTTTTGGGCTGGGACTGCGGTTTCTTGCGGTTGTTTGAAGAAGCGGCCTTGTCCCCGGACTGACGCTGCTTTGACGACTTCTGCCCGGAACCTTTGTTTCCGGATTTATTACTGTTTTTTGATTTGCCGTTATTTTTTGATTTATTGTTATTGTTCGGCTTTCCGGAATCATTTGACTTCCCGGATGATTTCTTCTTGGCGGATTTCTGCTTTCCGCTGTTCTTCGCCGGTTTATCGTTAGTCTTGTTCTGCGGTTTGGCAGGTTTCTCTTCAACGGCCGACTCATGTGTCAGTCTCTTGACTTCCTTTTGATCGTCCTCGGAACCTTTGATCTTCGGAACCGCACTGACATAATAGACATAATCGTCATCTTCGAACGTCATGCTCTCCTTGTGTCTGTAATCGACGCCAAAGAACAGATATTCAAGCACAAATCCAACGACGACAGCCAGCAGATGTGCCAGCAGAACTGTTCCGATGTTCAGTTTGACATCGAGGACTGCCGCGCCGATCGACAACAGCAGAATGTCCGTCAGAGCACCGGCGATCGTCGCGATCTTCCATGCATGATTCATATTTCTTCTGCGCAGGATCGAGACGACCCAAAGCGTGATGACAAACGCGAAGATGTACAGCCACATCTCCCTGTTCGTCAGAAGATCTCTGAGCATCGTTGTCAGCTTGCCCACGATGCTGGTCACGCCCTTGACGTCAAATGTCTTTGCATGCTGATGGATATAGCTGAGCAAGTAATAACTGATGCATCCGAATGTGATCGGATAGGCAAGGATCGGCGCACCGAGAAGTCCGTACGCGATCGGGATCACTGCCGGAATCCGAAGCCAGAATGCAACCGGTACCAGCAGAAGCATGATCGTGTGGCGCGGTGTGAAATGGAAATAAAACGCGTACATGATCAAAAACAGTGCCGCGACAACGCCCATCAGAGGCAGAGAAAGCGCTGAGAGATGTGCGAGCAGCAGCATAAATCCGAACAATGTCAAAAACGGCGTCGGCAGAAATGCAGCAACGATCGCCAGCACCAGAACCACGGTCGCATTGTCCAGCCGCTTCATGTAACCGGTCAGACTGTTGATCCCGGCAAACAATACAAGTGCAAAGACAAATCGTGCCACACGGTCAATGATCTTTGAGTATGACACATACCATTTGCCTAACTTACCTTTTGCTCCGGCCATCGTTGTATTCATCTTTCTTCCTCGCTCTCATACATTTTTTCAAGGCGTACGACATCGCGCATATAACCTTTAACTCTCTTTCTTGCGGACGTATGCTTCCGTTTGTAGTGCGAACGCGAAGCGTACGCATAGATCAGCATCAGCACAACATAGATGACGACAACGCCGGTGCCGAGCCGAATGTAATAGGATAGCTGCGTATGGTTGAAAAGCTGATCGGAAAACGACAGAAACACCAGTCCTACCGCCAGCAGATAGCCGATCGTCAGCCAGATCAGTGAAAACCACATATGCAGACTCGCATAGTCTTTTTTGTAGTATTGACTGATCCTGAGATCATCCCGCCCGATCGTCTGCTCATAAGCAGCCATACGCGTCATGATTTTGACTTTTTTACGATCCATGGTTCTCCCCGAATTGAAATGAAATTTCCCATTGCATAATTATGTAGAATTATATCATATTCGGACCCTGTTTGTCCACTTTGGAAGAGACGGTGATCAGCCGCCTGCAGCGCTGTCTGATTTCACTGACCTCTTCCGATCGTAAAAGTCAGAAAATAGACTTTTCCCGCGCCGGCCGCCTTCAGAGTCCTCGCTGCTTCATCGATCGTGCTTCCGGTCGTGTAAATGTCGTCGACCAGCAGGATGTTCGGCTTCTGCCTGTCCGGATCTGTCCTGAATTCAGTTCTGAAAGCGCCGCGCAGAGCATCTTTTCTCTTATCCCTGCCCATTGTCTTAAGCCTCCTGGTCTTTGACGGTCTGACCAGCAGATCGTCGCGGCATACTATCCGACACTTATCGGCAAGGGCATGTGCGATGACAGAAGCCTGGTTGTAACCTCGCTCACGATATCTCTTTCTGTGAAGCGGGATCGGTATGATCAGATCGATATGACGCGCCGCGATCCATGAGCCGAACTGCAGCGCAAGCTCTTCTCCGAAGATTTCTCCGTAGACTCTCCGGCCGCCGTATTTCAGCTGATAAACGGCGTCTTTGACAGGACCCTCATGAACATAGAGGGCCCTTCCCTGATCAAAGAAATGATGTGTTTTCTCACAATCCGGGCAGTATTCGTCTCCGGCGTCTTCGAGGGGTTTGCCGCATTTCAGACAATACGGATCGCCGATCGTCCTGATCGTCTGTCTGCAAGAAGGACAGATCCCGTCCTGTTGCGAAAACGGATCTGTCGACACCTCTCCGCAGAACGGACAGATGCCGGGGTAAAGAAGTATCCCGATAAAATGAAACAAAACACGGGTGAACCTTCGAAGCTTCATAACGCTTTCCTCCGCTTCGCGTTCCCCCGTATAATGTGCCAAAAAGAATCAATTAAATGATATGTGACAGTTCTTCCAGTCTGTCTTTGAGACCGGAATACCGCTTATCCTCACGGCTGTTTGCGATCATTCTGAGGACTGTCTCCCGCTTCCCGACGATAACGACGAGCCGCCTGGC
>CACYEU010000156.1 GCA_902773445.1 uncultured Lachnospiraceae bacterium
AGAAATCCGGAATTGCTTTTATCATGAGCTTTATCCGTATCACTTATATGCCCTATCGAAGCTGCTGCCCGCCGAACTGCATCAGTAATCCGATAAGCCGCCTCTGACAGACGGACCATCTCATCATTCGCAACGTTTTGATTGACAAAGACCGGCTTATCCGGGAATGACCCGCGGATGATCCCGGCCAGATAATCGGTGCTCGTAATGATCCCGTCACACAGCGCAATGATCTCCGCCATATGCGTTGTATCCAGTCTCGTCTCTCCCGGAAGCCGGTTCAGATAATCATTCTCCATACTGAGTTCATACGAAAAGATCGCGTCATCGACCTCAAAAAAGACCTGACCGCCCGCTCTCTTAAACACCTCGGCTATCTTCTGATAGAACGGAAACCAGACGCGCTGCAGCACGAGATGCCTGTAATTCAAATGCTTGTCTTTGAAGCCCCGGTTGATATTGATGACCTCGCTTTTAATCCCCTGTTTGATCAATTCTTCAGCGAGATGATCTCCGCGGTATCGACGGCATGGACCGCCCGGTGCCGCTTCTGTCAGTATCAGCACGCCTTCTGCCGCGTCGCGCCCGGCAGATCTGACCTGATCGATACTGCCGAGCTCAAATGAAACAGATTCCTCTGTATTTTCTTCAGATTCCCGCCTGACTGTAACCTCAATCGAAACACTGTCTGCACTCACACTGCTGAGATCCGCTTCAAATCCATTATATTTCCCAGCATCATCCAGTTTGAAAACATCCGCAACAGTTTCACGCAGCTGACCGGGCTGAGTGTTTAACAGAAACTTCTGTCCCTGGTCGTCTGTTGCGCGAATCGTCATCGAACGAATCGGTTTTCGTCTGTCAAGAGCCCATCCTCTGACGAACAGATACCCGTCGAGGAACAGGATGTTGTCGACGCAAAGACGTACGCCGTCCTGATTCATCGGTCTTTTTAAGTTGTCTGAAACTGATACAGGCATATTCTCTTTCTTTGTGTATGAATACTGTTGTTTTCCTTTCACCGCATAGGCTGAAACACTGATCAGACTTGTATATCATAATTTGTTCGTTCGCGTGTCAGATTCGGATTATAGAACGGATCGGTCAGTTTTTTATTGTCTGCTTCAGCGTCGCCAAGCCATTTCTCTTTGAATAAGCTGATCTCGCGTTCAAAGCGCTTCCGGCTTTCATCGTCTGTGTCAAGTCCGCGTGACTTCGATTCATAGTGGGTCAGTTCGGCAAACGGTGTAAACACGATACGCCAACCGGCTTCGCGGATCCGCATACAGAGATCGATATCATTCAACGCCACTGCAAATGTCTCGTCGAACCCTCCGATCTCATCGAACACTTCTGTTCGCACAAGCATGCATGCTGCGGTCACCGCACTCATATCCTGTGCCATGACAGCCCTGCCGAAATAGCCGGGATCGTCATGTCTGAATCCCCGGAACGCATGGTCAGCCACACCGGATACACCGAGCAGTACGCCGGCATGCTGGATCGTCCCGTCGCCATAGAACAATTTGGCTCCGACTGCGCCGACTCCGGGCTGTGCGCACTGCGCGACCATTTCGCCGATCGCATCGTCGGTGACGACCCGTGTGTCATTATTCAAAAACAGCAGGTAATCGCCATCGGCATTCCGGCGCCCGAAATTATTGATCGCGGAAAAATTAAACGATACCTCTGACGGATCAGCACTTCCGGGCTGTTGAAATGTCACGACGCGGATACGTGGATCCAATCCTTGTGCTTTTCGGTAAAAATCAAATGTCTTCGGATCTTTGCTGTTGTTCTCAACAACAATGATCTCAACATTCCCATATGTTGATGTTCTGATCAGTGATGTCAGACAACGCTTCAAATCAGCAATATGATCTTTGTTTGGAATGATCACGGAGATCTTTGGTTGTTCAATCAGCGGATACCGGATCCTGTACATGCCGGGGTAACTGACACCTCCGACTTCGAGCGGCTCCGCAGCCGGAAACGGCGCATCCTCTGTATCGGCAACCCTCATGAAATGGGCATCTAATGCACGCTTTCCCGCATCGAAGGCGTAAGACTTGCTCGCAGCATCTCCCGCGGTCGAATCAGGATTGACACGCCAGTGATAAAGCACTTTCGGGATATGGATGAAACGGTCTGTCTTCTCAGAACAGCGCAGGATAAAATCATAATCCTGCGATCCGTCAAACTCAGCATTTAAGCCGCCGATCTCATCGACCAAACTGTGCCTCACCATACTCAGATGCGAAATGTAATTCGTCGAGTGCAGCAGAGCCTGATTGAAATCCGGTTTGAAATGAGGCATGAAGAATCTGCGTCCCTTCATGTCCGTCTTATCTTCATCGCTGTAGACATAATCCACATCGCGATGCTCATTGACTGCGGCGGTACATTCAAAGAGTGCATCAGGTGACAGAAGGTCATCGTGATCCATAAAGGCGATAAACTCACCGCGTGCGATCCTGAGCGCACGGTTCGTGTTATCGGAGATCCCAAACGGTCCGCCGGGCTCGTCTGTATTGGCATCGTGTCCATTCAGAATCTCTCCATCGCTCATCACGACTCTGATCCGTTCATCTGAAGCCGCCAATTCCCGCAGTACATCAGCGATCGGTGAATCCTCTCCGCTTCCGTCCGACAAACAGAGTTCCCAGTTCGAATAGGTCTGCGTCCTGACAGAATCGATCATGGCATCGAGGAACGGCAGAGGTGTCTTATAAAGAGCCGTTACAACAGAAATCAGCGGCGCGTATTCAAACTGATGCGCCCGCTGACTCGCAAGCTCCGCCTCTGTCAGGCGATGCTTAATCTGCCATGCCGGATAGTCGTCGGCATAGCCGTATATCAATTTATTTTTAAGATAATGGCAGGTCCTCCGTCCACCGTAGAGGCCTTTATACCATTTGATCTTTCCGATCGCTACCGATACCCCCATCAAAGACCCCCGTCTGATTATCTCGCGAACAGTTTACCCAGCAGTTTCATAAACAGGTAGATGAATGCGACAAAACCGAAAGCTACGATAAATGTCTCAAGATTGAATCGGTGGTTAAATGATCTCGCTACGATTGCCTGACCGGGTATCAGTTTATTGTCGACGATCATTTTGCTCTGTGCGCCCTCGATCTCCTGTGTGAAATTGATCGACAATGTCTCGGCACCGTGCATTTCCCGTCCCATTACGACAAAATTGAAACGTTTACCCTTTGTGTCAGGAATCTCTTTGTCAAACTTCAGCTTATTGAACTTGCCGCTCTTGACTTGCTCAGCCGGAAGTTCGCCTTTGTACAGGACCTTTCCGCTTTCATCAGTCAGCTTGTAGAGCAGCGCTGCATTCTTCACTTCCGAGACAGCTCCGTTGCAGGTGATTCTCAGGAAGAATCCGTCGATTGCCGAGTCTTTTTCAATAAACGACTCGACAAATTCCCACTCGTTGTTGATCCTGGTCGACTCCCACTTGCTCGAATCAACACGCCTCTCATAGAGATACTGCTTGACATCGACATGAGCATAGAAAAAGTCGAGTACAAGCACGACTGCAAGCGCAATCAGCAGCGAGATGACCTTTTTAGTTTTGTTTTGTCCGCTTTTCATTACTTGAACTGCTTATACTCCTCACAAATCTCCTGTGCGTCACCATAACGCTTGACATGCCCGTGGTCGAGCCATACGATCCTCTGACAGATGCTCTGGACCTGCGCAATGCTGTGTGAAACGAACAGAACGGTCGTACCGTTATCCAACATCTTATGGATCCGTGCCTGACATTTCTCCTGGAATCTGAAGTCGCCGACAGACAGAGCCTCATCGACGATCAGAATATCAGGCTGATCGATTGTCGCGACCGAAAAGCCGAGACGCGCAACCATTCCTGATGAATAATTCTTGATCGGCACTTCCATGAAATTCCCGAGTTCTGAGAATTGAATGATGTCCGGGAATGCCGCCTCCATTTCTTCTCGCGTATGCCCGAGAAGCGCACCGTTCAGAAAGACATTTTCTCTGGCTGTCAGATCCATATCAAATCCGGCTCCGAGTTCGATCAAAGGTGCAACATTTCCGCGGACTGTCACTGTACCTTTTGTAGGCTTCAGAACACCAGCGATGATCTTTAACATGGTCGATTTGCCGCTGCCGTTCAGCCCGATCAGACCAAGCGACTGACCTTTATAGACTTCGAATGATACGTCGTCAAGCGCCCAGAACTGATCATAGCTGACCTGGCGCTTGATCGTCTTAATCACATACTCCTTGAAGCTGTCGATCTTCTCAGAAGTCATGTTAAAGCACATCGATATGTTTTTGGCTTCAATGATCGGTTGACTCATAACACCTCTGTATCAGATATTCAAAATGAATGTATCCTGCTCTTTATAGAAGACGATCATGCCGATCGCAAGCATCACGACGGCTTCGACCGCTCCGACAAGAAATCTCTTGCCCGAGAACATCATATTGTACAGCATGACATCTCTGAACATGACCAGATAATTAGTCAGCGGATTGGCGTTGACGATCTTATACATCCAATCCGGCAGAATAGACATCGGATAAATGACCGGTGTCAAGTACATCAATGCGGTCGTAAAGACAGCCCACAGATGCATGATGTCACGGAATTTCACGGTAACTGCTGAAAGGAACAATCCGACACCAAGCGAAAAGACCGCGCAGAGGACAAGCGGAATAAACGCGAGAAACGAAATATAATGCATATCGGCACGCAGCGCCAGCATTACCAGCAGCAGCGCGGTAAATGACGCGAACAGATTGATAATACTTGAGAATACTCGTGAAATAACGAACAGGTACTTCGGCACATAGACTTTCTTGATCAGTGCCTTAGCGCCGATGATCGCGTTCATACCTGTTGTCGATGCATCATTGAAAAAGTTAAAGATGACCTGACCGCTCAAAATATAGAGCGGGAAGTTCTCGACCTGAAAACGGAACAGATTTGAGAAGACGACAGACAGGACCGTCATCATCATGAGCGGTCTCAGAAGTGTCCACGCAACCCCGAGGACACTCCGCCTGTACTTGATCTTGATATCGCGCCCGGTCAACTCAATGAGCAGGGGTTTGAATTTCAAAAAGTTTTGTATATAGGTTGACAAAACTGACTCCTTATCCTCACTCTGTTTTGAGCAAAGCCGCCAATACTTCACTGCGTCCTGCCTTCGTCTTCGCCGAGAAGACGATCGGTTCCGATGCGTGAAGCGCCTGTCCCGCAAGGTCTGTGTGACGGACAGCAACTTCCTCAAGAGCATTTTTGATCTGCGCTTTCGCCGAATTGATCTGGCTGCGTTTTAGTTTGTCAGCCTTTGTCGCGACAATGACTGACGGGATCCCGGTCGCGAGTATCCAGTCGTACATCATCAGATCGTCGGCCGACGGTTTGTGTCTCAGATCGACAAGCTGACAGATCTTCGTCAGTGTCTGTGTCGTCTGAAAATAGCGCTCGATCATTGCGCTCCAGGCTTCCTGCGCGCTCTTGCTGGCCCTCGCATATCCATAGCCGGGCAAATCGACAAAATAGAACGATTCGTTGACCAGATAATAGTTGATCGTCTGTGTCTTGCCCGGTGTCCCGGAAGTGCGCGCCAGCGCTTTTCTCTGCACCAATGTATTGATCAGCGATGATTTGCCGACATTCGAACGCCCCGAAAAAGCGATCTCGGGAATCGAATGAACCGGCAGTTTGCTCGTAGGCCCGCAGACCTGATCCAGTGTAACAGAAGTGATCTGCATATCAGGCACTCTCGTTGCCCGCCCCTTCTCTTACGAGGATCGGGTCGGCTTTGCCGCGGACGACTTCTTTTGTGATCTTGCACTTTTTGATCGTCGGATCAGACGGCACACAGTACATCACGTCCGTCATGATCGACTCCATGATCGAACGCAGACCGCGTGCTCCGGTCTTTCTTTTAACGCTGATCGAAGCGATCGCATCGAGTGCGGCTTTGTCAAAGATCAGTTCGACACCGTCCATCTCAAGCATTCTTTTGTACTGTCTGACCAGCGAATTTTTAGGCTCGATCAGAATACGGATCAACGCCTTTTTGTCAAGCTCCTGCACGGTCGTTGTCACCGGGACACGGCCGACAAGTTCCGGGATCAGCCCGTATTTGACAAGATCCTGCGGAAGGACCTGTAACAGCAGCGCATTTCTGTCTTTCTGCCGTTTCTCCATGATGTCCGCATTGAAACCGATCGATTTCTGATCGAGACGGG
>CACYEU010000157.1 GCA_902773445.1 uncultured Lachnospiraceae bacterium
ATCCCGCACCATGAATCGCAAGATCGTTATGCGCGGTATCGCTGACATCATAGACTTTGGGTCCTGAGTTGTCACTGCGTCTTCTCCTGACCGGACGGGCTTCAGGCTGCCTGGCCTGTGTACGCTCTCTTCTGCGTGGTTTCCTCGGACGCTCCTCCACAAACGGAGGTTCTGTCTCGTCGAGATGATCTCTGATTCCTCTGAACAGGGATGCTTCTGTCAACAGCGTGAACAGCAATACAGCCAGTATGATCAGTAGAAACGCGAGACCGACTTTTCCGATCGCCGGTCTGAGCATATGAACGATCATTGCCCCCAGTATGCCGCCGCCTTTTCCGGCTTCGGCACAACGGTCAAATTCGGTGCCGTATGTCATTGTCGCTTCATAGGACATCGTGAGATGATGGATCAGCGCGAGCACATCCCAGAACAGCAGGAATGCGCCGACCGCTTTTAATACTGAGATGACCTGCCTGTGTCCGGCAAACAGATAGAACAGCCAGACAAAGAACAGGATCGGAAAAATCCATCCGGCCAGACCGAATGTTCCGAACAGCGCGTGTTTGATCGTGACTCCAATCGGTCCGCAGAGACCGAACAGACTCATTTCAGCAAAAACTGCCAGCACAAGGCATGCAATCAGAATAGCCCAAAGCACACCATTCAATTGTCTGATCGAAGCTCGTTTCATCAATCATCCTCATACTCGGCATTGTGGTAGACATCCTGGACATCATCGTCCTCTTCAAGCAGATCAAGGATCGTTGTCAGATTCTTGATGTCACCTGCGTCTGTCAGCTGAACTTCAGTCTGCGGTATCATTGTCACTTCGGCATCAGCCATCGGAATTCCGCTTTCCTCAAGATTCAGACGGACATCTGAAAAGTCCTCGGGGGATGTCAGGATCTCAAAGGAATCGTCTTCTTCATTGAAATCTTCCGCTCCGGCGTCAAGTGCCTCCATCATCAGCGTATCAGCGTCACCGTCATACTGCTCTTTGTCAACAATGATCTGACCTTTCTGATCAAACAGATAAGAAACGCATCCCTGTGTTCCGACGTTTCCGCCGCCCTTAGTAAACGCATGGCGCACATTTGAGGCTGTCCTGTTTTTGTT
The DNA here is from genome assembly GCA_902773445.1 of uncultured Lachnospiraceae bacterium. Classification (GTDB taxonomy): domain Bacteria; phylum Bacillota; class Clostridia; order Lachnospirales; family Lachnospiraceae; genus RUG842. Next base: position 1,117 of record CACYEU010000157.1, read on the forward strand.
GTCAGTCAGCGCCTCGACAATGATCGCTGTTCCGCTCGGGCCGTATCCTTCATAAGTCGCACGCTCATAACGGTGTTCGCCGTCTTCGCCGGCCGCCTTCTTGATCGCTTTGTCGATCGTGTCATTCGGCATATTGTTCGACTTTGCCTTTGCGATCGCATCGCGAAGCCGTGAATTATTGTCAGGATCAGATCCTCCGCCTTCACGGACTGCGACTGCGAGCTCACGCCCGAGTTTTGTAAAGATCTTGCCTTTTGCGGCGTCGTTCTTTTCCTTTTTGTGCTTAATGTTGGCAAATTTTGAATGTCCTGACATTGATAACCGATCCTTTCTTAAAAAACTGTTACTGTTCAGATCTCCGTCTTATATTCCGAGCGGAGCAAGCATAATCACCGCGACAAGCGGTATCGTAATGACCGATAAGACGGTCGATATAAACACATAGCGCGACGACAGTGTTCTGTTTGTCCTGTACTGATGCGCAAACAACACCCCGTTTGCGGATCCCGGCATCGCCGAAATGACGACCATGACTCCCTTGATCATCGGACTGATCGGCAGGAACCACAGCAGCGCAAAGACGATAAGCGGCAGAATCAGCATCCGGAACAAAGCAAATATATATAAATCGATCCGCTCAAACAGGCCGCTCAGCGGTCTGGAAGCAAGTGTTGCTCCGACGACGATCATGGAAAGCGGTACTGTCGCGTCGCCGATCGTCTCAAGCGTGAACTGGGCTGCCCCTGAAAAATGGAATGGGATCAGCGCCAGGATCATCGTAACGACCGATGAAGCGATCGGAATATTGAGAAGATCTCTGGGCTTTAAGCGGTTTTGGCCGCCGGCCGCTTTTGCAAACAACCCGATTCCGTATGAATAGATCAATACATTGATCGAAATATTCATCAGTGATGCATAGACAAGAGCTCTGCTGCCCCAAAGTGCCTTGATCACAGGGAATCCCATAAAAGCGTTGTTTGTAAACGCCATGTAATATTTAAAGCATGTCATATCCTCATCTTTGACCGGCAGAAATCTCGGCAGTAATTCCGCCAGAAGGATAAAAAACCCGTATAAGGCCGTTCCGCATACGATCATGAGGATGACGTCTTTCCGTGATGCCTCGGCTGCTGCAAGCGAGGCAAGGATCATACAAGGCAGAGTGATATCAACAACGAGATCGGTGACCGCTTTTGTGCTTTTTTCATCAAGTAAATGACCTCTGTATGCCGCAAATCCCAGCAGCATCATGACGGCAAGTGAGATCATTCTTCCGAGTACATATGTAAAGCTCATGCCCCTTCTTTCCGAATCTCAACGACCTGGATCATATTGTCTTTCACACTGAGGACCTTGAACCGGTATCCCTGATAATTGACGACTGCATTCTCATCGGGCGTCGGAATATGGTCGAGTACGGAGACCATAAAACCGTTAAGTGTCTCATAATCACCTTCTTCAAATTCGATCGGAACCTCCTCTGTCAGATCGTCGAGTTCAAGAATTCCGCGTGCCAGATAGGAACCGTCTTTCTGTTTGGTCAGCAGAACTTCCTCTTCGTCATATTCGTCGAGGATATTGCCCATGATTTCTTCAATAATGTCTTCCATCGTCGCAAGACCTGAAGTCTGCCCGTATTCATCAACGACGATCACCATGTGACTCTTTTCTTCCTGCATCATTTTGAAGAGTCCGTCGATCTCTTTCGTCTCCGGAACTACGCTTACCGGCCGGATAAACTCATCGAGATCGCGCAGCTTTTTCTCGCGCATATCACGGTTCAGGTAAGCCTTTACAGCATCGCGCAAATGAATCGTACCGATGATCGAGTCGATATCTCCGTCAAATACCGGAAACCTGGAAAAATTCTTAGTCAGAATGAACATCAATGCATTCTTAAGCGATTCATCGGCGCTCAGCGCCGCGACATCTTTGCGGTGTGTCATGATCGCTTTGACATCCTTTTCTCCGTAGATAAAGATATTCCGGATGATTTCGACTTCATCTTCGTCGAAAACACCTTTTAGTTCTTCTTCTTCGACGATCGCCATGATCTTTTCGGCGACGCGTTGCTGTGCCTTTGTGACTGCAGCTTTCTGCTTCATCAAGTTGTATGACCTCCTGTCATTGCTTATCAGATTCAAAAAAAGTCAAGCGACGCAACTGCCTCTCCGCCGCGGTAATAGATTCTCGGGATCCGTTTGTTCAGATCGCAGACAAATTCATAATTGAACCGTCCCGATAATTCGGCAAGTTCATCGACAGTGATGCATTCGTCACCGTCCGATCCAATCAGAACAACGTCGTCTCCGAAACTGACACCAGGGATGTCAGAGACATCGACCATAAACTGATCCATGCAAACGCGTCCGAGGATCGGAGCCCTTCTGCCTTTTATCAACACAGACGCTTTTCCGGAAAGCGAGCGCGGATAACCGTCTCCATAGCCGACCGGGACTGTTGCGATCGTCATGTCGTGCGGGGCGGTAAAGAGTCCGCCGTAGCTGACACGGCTCCCTTTTTCGATCGTCTTGACCATGATGACACGGCTTTTGAGCGAAAGGGCCTGGCGAAGTCTGACATCGTCGTGGTTGACATCATCAGACGGATAAAGCCCGTACAGAGAGATGCCGGCCCGGACCATTGAATACTTCAAGTCAGGAAAATCAATGATTCCTGCACTGTTCGAAGCGTGTGTGCATTCAAATTCCACGCCGCGCTCTCTGAGGCTTGCGATCATCTGATCAAATGCTTTGATCTGTCCGTAGGTATAATCTTTCGAAACCTCATCTGCTTTCGAAAAGTGTGTGAAGATCCCTTCGCAAATCAGCCTGTCATCAGCTGCCGCTTTCGCAATCGCTTCGACTGACGATTCACAGCAGGAAAAACCGATCCGATGCATTCCGGTGTCGATCTTAAAATGTACGTAAGCCTTCTTGCCGAGTCTTCCGGCACATTCGGCAACCTGATCAGCCATCTCCTCTGTGTAAAGATTGATTCTGACCTCATTTTGTATCATCGATTCATACTGATCCGGGAAGACACATCCGAGAACAAGTATGGGTTTATTAAGCGGTACAGCACGGAGTTCCAGCGCTTCGTCAGATGTTGCCACTCCGTAACCCCAGATAAACGGGATCTCTTCAAGAGCCTGACCGATCCGTTCGCACCCGTGACCATATCCGTCGGCTTTGATAATGCCGACCATCTGCGTTCCCTCGGGAAGCCTTCTGTGCATTTGATGTATATTGTCGATAATTGCATCCAGGTCAACTTCTGCTCTGACCCTGTTGTAAGCTTCGATCATGATTACTCCAATTCCTTTATAACTTCAACCATGCCGTCGATCAGATCACGCGCGATCAGACTGTGGCGCCCTGTTCTTTCAGCTGCTCTGTCACCTCCGGCGCCGTGAAGCCAAGCGCCGAGCATTGCCGCATCAGATGTCGTCATGCCCTGAGCTGTCAGAGATGTGATCAGTCCGGTCAGAACATCACCTGAGCCGCCGGTTGCCATTCCGCTGTTGCCTGTACGGTTCTCATAATATGACCCGTCAGGAAACGCGACGATCGTTCTGTGACCTTTCAGCAGACAATTGATTCCGGACCGGCATGCAAATGACAGCGCAGTCTCGATGCGCTGGCTGTTGACCTGTCCGGTCGTACTGCCGATCAACACAGACATTTCTTTCGGATGAGGTGTTACAACAACATCGCTTCCTGCCAGCGTTTCAAGCAATGATGCACTTCCGCCAAGGATCGTCAGCGCGTCAGCGTCAAACACAGCCGGTATATCCTTTTCTCCGACATAGCGGCAAACCGACGCAGTCAGTTTGTCTGCCGTATCGTCGAGCCCGATGCCCGGTCCGATTCCAAGTGAATCCGCTCGGTCCGCTTCGCGTTTGATCAGCGCTTCAATATCAGTTGCTTCATCGTAAGTGACGACGACCGCCTCAGGCAGAAATGTCTGCACGATGATCCTGTTGCTCTCATGCGTCACGATCTCAACAAGACCGCATCCGGCGCGGTATGCCGCTAATCCGGCAAGGCACGCTGCGCCGGCCATTCCTTTTGAACCTGCGATCAGCAATGCTCTTCCGTATGTACCCTTGTGGCTGTCGTCAACGCGTTTCGGCAACAGCTTTTCGGGCTCGATCATTTTGTTGACGGCCGGATTCTCCGACACTAAATTATTTACATACATAGTCTGTTTTATTATACAGAAGAGCGCGTTCTAAGTCAATGAACGCGCTCTTTGCAAATGCTGATATAAACGGTTATAAACTGACGCTAAACTTCGATGCTGCTTCCTGCATTTTCGTAACGCCCCGCATTTGATTCTAACAGCGGACGCACAGTACCTGAAAGGTATTTCTCAACCTGATGTGCTGCGCAGCCGGTGTATCTTGCAGGATCAAGTGCAGCTTCGATCGAATCCCGGTCGAGGTTGAATCCGGGATTCGAAGCTAAACGCTCAAGAAGATCATTGTCAGCGCCCTCCTCTTTCACCCGCTTTGCTGCTTCCATCGACGCTTCCCTGATGATCTCATGGAGCTCCTGTCGGTCGCCGCCGGCTTTGACGGCATCCATCAACAGATTTTCACTGGCCATGAACGGCAGTTCGGCCATCAGGTGCGCTTCGATCGTCTTGGGATATACGACAAGTCCTGCTGTAACATTGATCATCAGGTCAAGAACACCATCGATCGCAAGGAAACCTTCCGCGATCGAAATCCGTCTGTTGGCGGAATCATCAAGCGTTCTCTCGAACCATTGTGTCGCCGCCGTCAATGCAGGATTCAATGTGTTGATCATGACATAGCGTGTGATCGAAGAGATTCGCTCGCAGCGCATCGGATTACGTTTGTAAGCCATTGCCGATGATCCGATCTGATCTTTCCCGAACGGTTCTTCGATTTCTTTCATATGCTGCAGCAGTCTGATGTCGCCGGCGAATTTGGATGCTGAGACTGCGATCTGAGACAGGACAGACAGCACTTTTAAATCATTTTTGCGGGAGTAAGTCTGTCCTGATACAGCGACACAACCCGGAAAACCGAATTTTGCTGCCAGTGCCGGATCTAGTGCATCGACCTTTTCATAGTCTCCTTCAAAGAGCTCTAAAAATGACGCCTGTGTACCGGTTGTACCTTTACTTCCGAGTAAAAGCATATGATCATGTACATCAGTCAGGTATTCATAATCGGCAACCAGATCCTGCAGCCATAGCGAAGCGCGTTTGCCGACTGTGGTCGTCTGCGCAGGCTGAAAATGTGTATAGCCGAGAGTCGGAAGATCTTTGTAGCGCTCAGAAAAATCAGCAAGCTGATCGATGACTTTAAGAAGTTTGTCGCCGAGGAGCTCAAGAGCTTTTTTCATGATGATCAGATCCGTGTTGTCACCGACATAGCACGACGTCGCACCAAGGTGGATGATCCCCTTCGCATTGGGACACTGAACACCGTAAGCGTAAACATGTGCCATCACGTCGTGTCTGACTTTTCGCTCGCGCTCGACTGCAATGTCATAATTGATATCGTCAATATGCTCTTTCAGTTCTGCGATCTGGTCATCAGTGATCGGAAGTCCGAGATCTTTCTCGATCTCGGCAAGCGCGACCCAGAGTCTGCGCCAGGTGGAAAACTTTTCATCCGAGGAGAATAAAGCCTGCATCTTTGCGCTTGCATACCGTGCGCTCAGCGGGCTTATGTAACGGTCTGTCTGCATAAATACCTCATTTCTTAAGTGCGATAGCTGTTTTTCCATTTGACCAGCTGATCAGCGTCATACTGTTCGGGGACTGAATCCTCGATGGACTGGATCAGCTTTGAATTCTCCTTGTCAGCGACCTTGAACAGGTCATTCTCGGCAAGAAGCAAATGGTATTCTTCGGCTGTCATATATTGACGGCACGCGTAAATATATGCCCGGATCATATCATAATCATTACAGATCTGGTAGGCAGCCGCATATGCTTTTGCCGCTTCAGCATAAAAGAACAGCTTACCGTAGCAGGCTCCGAGACAGGCATAGACCTGACCGTAGAATGTCGCGTCAACACTCTCCGTTCTCGGTGCCGCAAGGATCTTTTTGTACGCGAGGATCGCGTTTTCATATTCTCCGGTGTTCAGCAGATCGTCGGCTTTGTGTTTCTGCCGTTCGACCTCCTCCTGTCCCTCCAGCTTGTCGAGCACGGCTTTGATTCCTGCCAGTTCAGGGCGGGTGTAGATACCGGTATTTCGGAGGAAATACAACACAAAATCACCGATGCTCACGCGCTTTGCGATCTGCTCCCGCAAACCGTCAGCCAATGCAAACAGTCCGAGTTCGGACTCGATCCAATGGCACAGAGATTCGCTCATCATCGTATGATCGATCAGATAAAGGTTGTCACAGATGATATAGGCAAGCTCCTCGATCGTAAATACCTGATAGCGGATATGAGCGAGCTTATACGGCTGTGTCGCTTTTTGTTTATGACAAAGTATTAAACTGCTCATTGCTTCCTCCCAATCTGACAGTGACGACCTTCTTGAAATCTGTTTCAGGGAAAATCTGTCCGAATCCGAGATCGCGGAATGTGATCAGACACTGGTTCTCATCGGAAAACGTCGCTTTGACTTCCAGCCGCAGCGAATAATTGCTGCGGTCCGGCAGTCCGTCCAGATTAACTTCAATAATCTTTGATTCGCCGGTTGCCAGAGAAGTCTGTGACAACAGGATGGGATCATTGTTCTCCAGAAGGATCTCATAGGTGCAGTCAGATTCATACCAGTATTCGCCCCAGGAAATGATCGGATACCATTTCAGATCTTCGCCTTCGCGGATCCTGATGCAGACCTGATCGGTCATCTTGGACTCATCAAGGTAAATCGCATTGTCGGCGCGTCCGGTCGTCCGTCTGACAGCCGAGTAACATGCTCCCTTGCTGTACAGATTGTTGCCGAGAAATACGCGTCTTCCATTGCACATGACTTTGAGTGATTCGGGATACCAATTGGTCTCAAATCCCTCTCCGGTCAGAAACACCGACGAGACCATTCTCTTGTCGAAAACGCCGTTGACAAAATTTGTGAATCTCATGTCAGCTTCCATCGCAAGCTCTACATTGATCACGGGGAATGTGACATGCAGTTCACTCATCAATGCGTCCGACACCTTTTCAACCATGACGAACTCAGTTTCCCCGGCGCTGATCGCTGTCTCGATCCGCCTCATCATATAGGCGCTGACGCTCTCTTTATCACAGTAAAAGAGCGCTGCCTCATATTGCCAGAGTTCTTTCGGCTGATCAAGCATAAAATGACAGAAACTCTCTTTATAATCCTGAACGATCGTATGATGGCCGCCAATACCGAGACGCGTCCCGATCTGCTTGAACAGTTTGACGATCGCTTCAGTCACATAGGGTACTGAAAAAACGATGTAAGTGATGTGCTTATAATCACTGAGAGCCAGTTCAATATACTTTTCAAGCAGATTCTCGGCCGGTATCTGTTTTCCAGATATCTCGATCATTTCTTTGTTGATCGCGCGAGAGAACAGTTTGTTTGCGAAACGCGCCCTCTCACTGACAGCCTGACGCTGAGCGTCATGGCCGTACGTCCATCGCCCGTTCATGGTGCCGATCACGAGTGGAATCTTATAATTGTCCGCAAGGACTTCTTTGGTCTGCGGCTCGTCCATCCCTTCGGTATAATAACTGATCTGACAAAACTGGTCATTCAAATCAAATCCGATTGCATATGTCTTTGGTCCACTCATCATATAAATCCTTTAGTAAGCTCTGAATATTTCATCTGAAAGCTTCAGTTCAACATCATACTGTTTGATATCTTCTGCACGCAAACGGCTTGATGCGGGCATCGAAAGCATGTTGTTAAGTCTGTGATATTTACCGTAGGTATTGCCCTGTTTTTCAAGCCTGTACTGAGTGCGCGGTGTCTTGACGACCCGTTCGTCATCAAATTCCTCAAAGTAATACTCAAGTGTCTCGCGGTAGAACAGAATGAATACCCTGACATAGATATTCGCGTATGCCGGAATCAGCACTTCCGACTTGAATTCCGTATCCTTGCGGGATGTTTCCGACGTTAAGACCCGGTAATGAATCTTTACCTTTCCGCCGAAACGGCTCTGGTACTCAACGACAGTTTTATCGTCAAGGCAGACCTCGTTCTTCCACTGTTCCGGGAATTTCAGGAACGATGGGTAGATATTCCTCTTCTCACAGAAATCCTGCAGGAATCCTTTGAGGATCTCGCGGATCTCCGTGGCCGGCGTATGCGTGCTGTAGAACCGAAGCAGAGCAAGTTTACAGATATCCGGTAGATTCTCCTCATAGACGAATTCCCTGCCCATCATCTCAAAGACGACCGGATCAACAAGCCTGTCATTGATAAAGTACTGATGAGCAACATAGACCAGGTAAGCCTGCTTGAGTCTGAAGTACGCGCCTTTGCTCTCGTAATTCCTGAAAATGTCGAC
>CACYEU010000158.1 GCA_902773445.1 uncultured Lachnospiraceae bacterium
AGTGTTTGCAGCATGAAGGGTAAGGAATGGGATCTGCTGGCGCTGCTTCTGGATGACAGGAACCAGGTCAATGAAGAGCAGCTGGAGACATGGAACAAACTGGCGCCTGATATCAGGGCTGGCGAAGTGAGTGATATCAATGTGGCGGTCAGTTTGAAGGCCAAGGACGGAAGGCGATATCTGCTGTCTTATGATAAAGACGGGCAACTCAATATCGCACTTCAGAATGATGACCTGTGGCTGAACAGCGGAGATTATCTGCACGCGGAGTATATGCGGCGTCAGGCAGGGCGGCCGCTGCCGGCCAAAATGTCCGCGAAGAAAAAGCGTGAAAGACTCAAAGAGATCATCAAGGAAACGCTGATCGACATCAAGTTTTCAAATAAATCGACCGGCACGGCATTTTTGATCGAGGCGATCATGATCATGCTGAAACTGTCGCGCGAATCGAGAAAGATCGGTGTGACAAAAGAGATTTACCCGCGGATCGCACGCAGGCACGGCGTGACCGCGATGTCGGTCGAGCGCAATATCAGGATCTCGATCGAAAGCGCCTGGAACCGGATGTCGTGCGACTACGCACTCGAGCATTATCCGTATGAATACGGGTCAAGCCTCGGAAGACCGACCAATCAGGAGTTCATATTTGCGATGGCAGGTATGATCCTTCGCAACTATCCCGAGTATCTCGATTGACCGGCAGGACTACTGTCCGGTCAGAGACCTGCAGCATAAGCAGAAAACCGTGCAAGAATGACCGTCTCTGTGTTATGATAAAATAACGCAGAGGCGGTTTATATATGATGAAATATGTCAAAAAATATCTATGGCTGGCGTTCCTCGGAGCAGCCTTCATGGCGGCCGAGGTCACACTGGACCTGATCCAGCCCCGGATGATGGCGCGTATCGTCAACGAGGGTATCCTCGGGGCAGGACACGGAGGCACGCCGGATATTTCACTGGTCGTTTCAGTCGGGATCAGAATGATCCTGCTGGTGCTGGCCGGGAGTCTCTGCGGCATTTTATCGGGAGTCGCGGTCAATCTGACCGCGCAGAATGTCGGCAACCGGATCCGCAAGGACGTCTTTTCGCGGATCATGCATTTCTCATTTTCCGAAGTCGATGAATACACGACCGGCTCACTGATCACGCGCACGACGAGCGATGTCGATCAGGTGCAGCATCTGGTCTCGCAGATGATTCGCGGCGTCGTCCGCTGCGGCATGTTCTTTGTCGGCGGCACATATGCTCTTCTGTCGCTCAATCTGTCATTTTCCGCGGTTCTCGCGGTCGCTCTTCCGCTGATTCTGTTCGATATCATCTTTATCCTGTGGAAAGTCAATCCTCTGTTCACGATCCTGCAGCAGAAAATGGACAAGGTCAACAGTGTCGTCCAGGAGGATATTTTGGGGATCCGCGTGGTCAAATCATTTGTCCAGGAAGACCGTGAAGGCGAGAGATTTGACAGTGCCCAGGATGAACTGCTCAACACGCGGTTTAAAGTCCTGATGCTGATGTCGTTCCTGCGCCCGGTCATGAATATCGTGTTAAATCTCGCGGTCGTCGCGATCATCGCGATCGGCGGAAAGCAGGTGCAGCTCGGAACCGTGATGCCCGGTACCGTTATGGCCGCGATCACGTATATTTCGCAGATTCTGAACGGCATGATGATGCTGGCCATGATCTTCCAGACTATTTCACAGGGAACAGCTTCAGCCAGGAGGATCAGGCAGATCCTCGACGATGAGCCGGAACTGCCGGAAGGCCCGTTCCATTTGTCGAAGAAACTGATCGGGAAAATGATGGGAGATATCTGCTTTGAGCATGTCTGCTTCAGTTTTCCGGGTCAGACACAGGAAGTGCTGCACGATATCAATTTGTCGATCGACAGCGGCGAGTCGGTCGCAGTCGTCGGAGCGACCGGCTCCGGCAAGACTGCGCTGATCGGACTGATCCCGCGCTTTTATGATGTGACAGCCGGAACGGTCAAGGTCGGCGGCATGGATGTGCGCCGTTTCAACAAGAAAAAACTCCGCGCGGAGGTGACAGTCTGCCTGCAGAAAAGTGAACTGCTCACCGGGACGATCCGCGACAATATCGCGCTCGGCGACCCCGACGCAAGTGATGAAGAGATCCGCGCGGCGGCACGCGCTGCGCAGGCCGATGATTTCATCTGCCAGCAGGCCGACGGATATGATACCGAAGTCGCGCAGGGAGGCATGAGCCTGTCCGGAGGACAGAGACAGCGCGTCGCGATCGCAAGGGCGCTTTTGAGAAAGGGATCGATTCTGATCCTCGACGATTCGACAAGCGCGCTGGATCTGAAGACCGAAGCCGCGCTTTATCAGGCTCTGCGCGAGCAGTACAGCGATGTGACAAAGATCATGATCGTCCAGAGGATCGCGTCGGCCAGACAGGCTGACCGGATCATCGTGATTGATAAAGGAAGGATCGAATCGACAGGAACTCACGAGGAACTGCTCGAGAAGAGTCCGGTCTACAGAGAGATCTGCAAGTCGCAGGAGAAGACCGATAAAACTGAGGGCGCAACGACCGGCGGAGATGCCGCGTCAGAGAAGACTGAGGACGACGGAGGGAACGCATGAGCTCGAATCAGGAAGCGAGACAATCAGTCATGCGCCCGGGAGGTCCGCGAGGCAGCATGGGAAGACCAATCGAGAAAGCCGGCGACAGCAAAGCCGCGCTTGTGAGACTGGTGCGCTATCTGGCCGGAGAGCGCAGGATGATCACCGGACTGCTTCTGATGATCCTCGTGACCGTGACGGCCGGTGTCTTCGCGCCGCGGTTCCAGTCGGCAGCGATCGATAAGATGGTCAGCAGGGCATTTGGTGAAATTCCCCGTCTTCTTGCGATCATGCTGCTTCTCTATATAGCCGCCGGCATCGGAACATTGCTTCAGGGATTCCTGTCAGCCAGACTGACGCAGCATGTTGTCAAAAAACTGCGCAGCGATCTGTTCCACAAGATCATCGGTCTGCCGATCGGCTATATCGACCGCCATCCCCATGGTGACCTGATGAGCCGCATGACGAGCGACGCGGAAAATGTCTCGAATGTCATCTCTTCGTCACTCGGCTCACTGTTCTCGAGTGTTCTGACATTAGTCGGAACATTGGTCATGATGCTGACTTACAGCGTTTCGCTGACGATCCTGACCTGTGTGACGATCATCGGCACTGTCATTGTGACAAATGTCCTGTCGCGCCTGATGCGCCGCTACTACCTGAAACGCCAGACGCTGCTCGGCAATCTGAACGGCATTGTCGAGGAGAAGATCACCGGCTGCCGGACTGTCACAGCGTACAATCTGCAGGACCGCGTCGTCGATGAGTTCGCGCAGACCTCCGATGCCCTGACAAAGACAGCTGTCAAAGCTGAAATGATCGGCAGTCTGATGGGACCGATGATGAATATGCTCAACAATATCTCATTTGTGATCGTCGCGGTGTTCGGCGCCTGGTTCGCGGTAAAAGGTTATATCACAGTCGGTGTGATCTCGGCATTTACCGTGTACTCGAAGCAGTTCTCGCGCCCGGTCAATGAGATCGCGCAGCTCTACGGACAGATCCAGACGGCTTTGGCCGGCGCGGAGCGGATCTTCGCGGTCATGGATATCGACTCCGAAGATATGAGCGGTATCGAAGAATCTCCGGTCACCGACGGAACGATCGAATTCTCCCATGTCGATTTTTCATATGTGCCGGGCAAGCAGGTCATTAATGATTTCAACCTCAGGATCGAAGCCGGCAAGAAGATCGCGCTGGTCGGCAGCACCGGCTGCGGCAAGACGACGATCGTCAATCTTCTGATGCGCTTCTACGATCCCGATTCCGGAGAAATCAGAATCGACGGCGTTAAGACAACCGACATTTCACGAAAGACACTGCGAAATGACGTCGGTATCGTGCTGCAGGAGTCGATGCTATTTACCGACACGATCCGCGGCAACCTCAAATACGCCGATCCGGCGCTGACCGACGAGGCGATGATGGAAGCCGCGCGTATTTCCAACTGCAATCAGGTCGCGCTCGCGCTGCCCGACGGTTATGATACCGTGCTGACCGGCGCCGGAAGCAGCCTGTCACAGGGACAGCGGCAGCTGTTGACGATCGGCCGCGCGTTCCTGTCGATGCCGAAATTCCTGATCCTGGACGAGGCGACATCGTCGGTCGATACCCGAACAGAAAAACACATTCAGGACGCGATGGCCAACCTGATGAAGAACCGGACCAGCCTGATCATCGCCCACCGCCTGTCGACGATCCGCGACGCCGACCAGATCATTGTCATGGATCAGGGCCGCATCGTCGAGTCGGGCACCCACGACGAACTCCTTGCCAAGGGCGGGCTCTACCATTCGCTCTACATGACCCAGTTCGCAGGGGAAGCGATCTGAGGGGCGGGGCATTCTGATTGAAGCATCAAGCGCTGATTAGAGAAAATCGTTGGTTGCAATAAAGCATTTCGAAGAGACAACCAGCAAAAACAGGGTGCATGCAAGCTGTCCGGGTCAGAATTGCTGGTTGAAATCGAGCGTTTGGATGAAACAACCAGCAAAAACAGCGTGCGTGCAAGCCGTCCGGGTCAAAATCGCTGGTTGGAATCGAACATTTGATCATTACAACCAACAAATATCGGGAAAGAGCCATTTCACAAAGGAAAAACGCTGGTTGAAATCACTGAATCTCATAAAGCAACCAGCAGTTTTCGATGAAACTTGTGTTTTTATAAAGAATGACTGAAAAGACAAGGTCATAAATGTATAATAGATGCCGGACATAGATTAGGGAGTTTTATCATCGATGAAAATAAACCTGAAAAAGTTCATAGCATGCATCATCGCCTGTACGTTGGCTTTTTCGCCGACAGCAAGCTTCGGACTCTGTGTTTCAGCTGAAGAGCCGGCAGGAGTCAGCGAAACAGAAGATAAGGCTGCCGACTGCGGGAATACCGATGTTTATGAGGCACTCGAGAACAAACTCGAAATGACGGACTGCGAGTACGACGGATTTATCGTTAAGATAAAGGATCAGTCTGATGAGGACGGCGCCGATCGGGATGAATATGCGGACGCTGCAATCGAAGAGACGATCGAAGAAATCGATCAAGCGATCGATGACGGCGCTGCGGTCGAGGCACTTGAGTTTGTGGACGGAACGTATGCGGTCGATGATATCGCAACGATCAAAGAGGTATTTGACGAGGAGGCGATCGAGTATATCGAGCCGGACTATATTGTCCGCATGAGCGAGGTAGCGGGCACGCAGGCCGCGGACGCATCTGACGCGGCGGTCAGTACGGCTTCGGCGGTCGAGCCCGACGATTTCTTCTATGCGGACGATCAGTACAATCTGAAAATGTTAAATGTCCCGACTGCCTGGAGTTACGGAATGGAGGGACAGGATCTCGATGCTTCGATCGATATGGACAATAACGGCGATCCGACCGATGAACGGCTGGTCGTCGCGGTGATCGATTCGGGCATCAAAACTGACCATGAAGATATCGATGCATCGCGGATCGTCGACGGCCGGAACTTTACTGCGAACAGCAGCGGAACGGTCGATCCCGATGATATCTATGATATTTTCGGTCACGGGACACAGGTGGCCGGTATCATGATGGC
>CACYEU010000159.1 GCA_902773445.1 uncultured Lachnospiraceae bacterium
GAGCGCGACCGGCGGCAGAGCCGCTTTTATGGGAGGTAAAGTGGTCTTCATGTATTTTACGATTCAGTCGAATCTGGCTCTCGCCCTAATATGCGCGATTGGGCTGATCCTGCTGGTCAGGCGCGCCCGCGTCGGCAGGGCCTGGTATATCATCAAGCTTGTCGGGACCGTTTCGATCACGCTGACCGGCGCGGTATTCTGTTTTGTGCTGGCGCCCACGATGAAAGGCGCGGCATGGAATCTTCAGAATATCCTGACGCACGTCATCGTACCGGTGTGTTCTGTCGCGGATTATCTGGTCATTGCGCCGCGTCTGCCTGTTGAAATCAGGAAGGGCGACGTTCTGTATGTGACGATACCGCCGCTTCTCTATGCTGTCTACGCCGGCATAGGGTTCGCGCGCGGCTGGCAGTTTTCGCCGGGGTATAATTATCCGTATTTCTTTCTGAACTGGGGAAGTCCTGCCGGAGTTTTCGGCGTTTCGGACAAACTTCCGTTCGTGGGAACGGGGTGGTGGATCATCGCGCTGCTGATCGTGTTGATCCTGACCGGCTGTCTGTATCAGGCGATCGTGCGCCTGATCAGGAGACACTGCTGAGAGTGCCTTTTTCACTTACAGGTAGTATAATAAAAGCAACTGTTGACATTTATCCGGACAGATAAAGGACAGACTATGAAATCATGGAAAACACAACTGGTACAGCATTTTGCTGACGGGACGACCGCATGGAAAGATTCGAAACTCGGCGTGGAGGTGGAGCACTTCATTGTCGACCCGGCAAACGGAGGACAGGCGGTTCCGTATCTGGGCGAAACCGGTGTGCGCGAGATCCTGAAGAAGCTGATGGCGCGCTACCCGCAGGCTCAGGCGCTTGAAGACGATGATTTCTTCGGATTCAGTGTCCCGGAATTCAATATCACGCTGGAGCCTGCTGCCCAGCTGGAGATCAGTATCGCATCGACGGTTTCGGTGCGCGAAAGCGGCCTGATCTATCTGAGATTCAGAAGGAATCTCGACGAGATCCTCGCAGAGTACGGGTACGAGGCAGTGACGGCCGGCGGTTCGCCGGTCAGCTGTGTGAAGGACATGACGCTGATCCCCAAGGATCGCTATTATCTGATGAACGAGCATTTCCTGTCGACCGGGACCGGCGGCATGGAGATGATGCGCGGTTCAGCCTCAGTGCAGGTTTCGATCGACTACTCATCGGAAGAGAATTTCAGGAGAAAAATCCAGGCGGCTTATTTCTACGGCCCGCTGTTCAAGATCCTTTGCGACAACCTGCCGGTCTTTCAGGGCGAACCGGTCAAGATGCATTTAAAACGCACGGACATCTGGAGAAGAGTCGATCCGGCCCGCTGCGGGATCGTGCCCGGAATTTTTAAGCCGACATACGGATACGAGGATTACGCCGATTTCCTGGGATCGATGCCGCCGATCTTCCTGAAGGAAGAAGGGCGCGTCATTCCGACCGGATTTAAAACCGTTGCGGAAATCTTTGAGGACAAAGAGTTTACCGACGAGGATCTGAATCATATCATTTCGATGGCGTTTCCGGATGTCAGGCTGAAGCAGTATATCGAAATCCGTGTCGCCGACTCGGTCCCGGGACCGTTCATGCTCGCCTACACCGCGCTGATCAAGGGGATTTTGTATACTGACGAAGGACTCGATGACGCACATGAGTGGATTACAAAATGTCATTTCACTACAGAGGATCTAGAGCAGATCGAAGATGAACTGATGCAGCACGGGTGGGACGGTGTCATCTACGGACTGCCTGTCACAGAGGCGGCCGCAGCGCTGTTGGATATCGCAAAGCGCCATCTTCCCGACGATGAAAAAGACTTTTTGGTTCCGTTTGATGTCGTGATCAAATACGGAGGTATCCGGAATATTCCGGAGGAAGAAATATTGAATCTGGAGAGAAAGACAAAGGGGAAGCTTTTATGAAATTAAAAGAGCAGGTATACAAGGCATATTGCGATCATATCAATACTCACATGGAAGAGAACCGGCGGGGTGCAGAGGCGATGAGGGATAACGCGGAGCACTCGCCGCTCTGCTGTAACGGGATCCTTGAGAAGACTGCGCATATTCCAAAAGTGTTTGACGATGACGATGTCAGACTGTTTGACAGGATCGTTAAGACAAGCTGCGGCATCTTCGGGAAAGTGATCAGACAGTACCGGGAAAATGAAGAGTACCGAAAACTCTTTCCGTTCTCAAAAGAACTGGAAGAGCTGATCATGATCCCGCCGCAGTACGACAGTGTGCTGCCGATCTGCCGGCTCGAC
>CACYEU010000160.1 GCA_902773445.1 uncultured Lachnospiraceae bacterium
ACTGTCAGCTCGGGAGATACTTCGATATTGCTGTCCTTAAATCCATTGTCGAAATTGACATAAGCAGTATCATTCATCACGCTGACGGAAATCAGCTGTGTATTCTTCGGAATAAGAGCGGTCTCCCCCTCAAATGCAGGTCCTTCAAGCAGTCGTTCGACGACTGCCTGCGCTACGGATTTATCATATCCGATTTTGACAGGCACCGCTTCTTTCTTGAGTTTTTCGCCGTTCTGATCCCCGAAATACAGGTCAAGCGTTGTCTTCTCCCTGTCCTCATCAAATGTCTTTCCGAAAACAAAGTCATCCGGCGTCATCAGACCGTATGCCGTTCCGTCCGGTGCTGTCAGCGGATTATCTCCCACAAACACCATCACACCGCTCGTATACGGAATCTGGGCAAATGATTTGACAATGGCGGCTCGGCAAAGGGTTCTCTCCAGGGAGCCGGCTTTTTCGAACAGCGAGTTGAGTGTGACGCGGACCTGGTAATCTTCAATCGTCACTTTTTCAATGACGACACCGTCAGGCAGTGCGCTGTCATGTTTCTTATTCTTGGCTTCAACCATGCGGCCGGCAATATCCTTTGCCAGTTCTTCATTGGTCATATTGCTGTAATTAAAACCTTCACGTGTCAGATCAAGATGCGACTCGCTCAGATAATAGATATAACCGTCGTATTGTTTGCCGCTCTCCTTCTTTTTTGACGAAAATGCGCAGGAAGACAGTGCCAGACATACGATGACCGATGCAATTGTCACGATAAGTCTTTTCATGGTTTATCTCCTGCCGATTCAAGTGAACTGCTGTCAACGACCAACGGCACCCTGATCGTCACGCTCGTTCCGACGCCCTCTGTGCTGTCGATAGCGATCGTACCGCCCTGGATCTCAACAGACTGTCGTGCGATCGCAAGGCCGAGTCCGCTCCCGCTCATCTGACCGGAATGTGATTTATCGACCCGGTAGAACCGTTCGAACACTTTTGCGAGGTCTTCAGCCGGAATGCCCGGGCCTGTATCGGAAATCGTGATCACGCAATGCTCTTCTTCTGCATCCAGTGATACGTTGATCGAACCGCCCGGGTTGTTGTATTTGATTGCGTTCTCAAGGATATTCATGCAGGCCAGCGAAAGCTTGACTTCATCGATCGAAGCCGTCACACTGCGGTGGCTCTCAAGCGTGATCGAGACATCTTTGACATTGGCCAGCGGTCCGAGCTGCTTAATCAGGTTTTCAAGCATTTCATTGACATTGACTTCCGATATCCTCAAGACAGCTGAGCGCTTATCGAGTTTGACCAGCGCCAGCAGATCATCGATGATCGCTGTCTCGCGGTCAAGCTGACCTCCGATATCGCGCATGAATTCCTGATAAAGCTCCGGCGGCACATCCTGCATTTCAACCAGTGAATCTGCCAGCACTTTCATCGCGGTGATCGGCGTCTTCAACTCATGAGAGACATTGGCAACAAATTCGCTTCGCGAACGGTCAAGGACCTCATGACGGTTTTTGAGCATGTTGAAGGATTCTGAAATATCCGTCGTTTCATTGTAAGTTCTGATATTCAGTTCCTCATCGCGGGCGCCCTTTGAAATATCATTCATCGTTTTTCCGAGCCTCCGCCAGGGTCTGATCAGCAGGAATGAAAGCAGATAGGTCAGCAATGCGATCACGATCAGTGTTGCAATAAGCATCATAACCGCTGTATCGTATGTGTCATTGCGGATCAGATCGATAAAAGTCGTCGGAACGCCTGTCCAGAGTACCGCCATCACGCTCTCTCCGTCCGTACCGTAGATCGGAACCGCGGCCCTCATAAAATGTCCGTCGCGATCATAACTGCCGCTCTCACGGCCTGAGAACGCGCGGTTGATATCTCTCATCACGATGGTCTTATCGTTGTATTCGCCGAAGGAATCGGCTATGACAGTATAGGAATAGTCGACGACAACAGCACGGCCGCCGTACTGATTGCCGAATTGAGACAGCATACCGGTAAGCTCTGAACTCTGTCTTGTCCAGTAATAATCTCCTGCCATGCGGTCTGCGAGCACATGTGCAGAGCTCTTGATCGACGACAGATACTTATCGGCCATCTTGGATTCATAAGAACGGATCGTAAAAATGAACAGCAACGGAAAAGGGATCAGTCCGATCAGCACGAGTGCAAGGATGATCCTGAAGCGGAAATTTCTCCAGAAATGACGTTTTGGAGTTTTTTTCTTCATCGACTATCCCCGGAAATAATAACCCATTCCCCATCGCGTGCAGACATAATATGGCTGGGCAGGCACCTCTTCGATCTTTTCTCTGAGCCGTCTGATATGAACATCGACAGTTCTGGCGTCGCCGTCGTAGTTCTTGCCCCAGATCGCGTCAAGCAGCTGGTCACGAGAATAGATCTTGCCCGGATGCCTCGCGAGAAATACAAGCAGGTCGTATTCATTCTTTGTCAGATTGATCTCTTTGCTCTTCACAAAGACTCTGTGCCTGTCAAGATCGATCTTCAGTTCTCCGCTGGCGATCACATCCCGTTTTGGCTTTGAACTGCTTTCCTGGCC
>CACYEU010000161.1 GCA_902773445.1 uncultured Lachnospiraceae bacterium
GGAGAGGGTGGGATTCGAACCCACGCGCCCTTTCGGACAAACGGTTTTCAAGACCGCCTCGTTATGACCACTTCGATACCTCTCCATAGCCGATGCGAGAACTACGCACCGCTGATTATTTTACATTTCGGTTCTGTTCTTGTCAAGGGACAGAGTTCAGACGAACAATCCGCTCAACAGGACTGCGGCACAGCAGCAGCTTGCGACAACGAAAAGATTGGGATAGAGCCATGAAACGACCAGGCCGACCACAAGTGCGAGAATACCGCTTGCGAGATGATCGGTCGCAAAAATGATCGCCGGGAATGTCATGACCGCGAGCGTCACATAAGGCACATAGTACAAAAACGACTTAAAGAACCGGTTTTTGATCTCATTTCTCAAAAACAGGAACGGAAGCATACGGATCACATAGAGCGTCGCGATCATCAGGAGGATTTTCGGAAAGTATTCAGGATGCATCTGATACAACCTCCTTTCCGCTGTTGTCCTCGACCGGTCTGACAATCGCGGCGATTCCGGCGATCACGATCGTCAGGATTATGATCCTGAAGCCTGATGAGATGCGGTTCAGAACCGGTGCCTCAGTAAAGACAAAACTGGCAGCCATTGAGATGACGATGATGACTGCGATGAACCGGTCTTTTCGCGCCGGCGGGATGATCACTGCGAGGAACATGCCGAACAGCGCGACCGAAAGGGCATTAACGGCCCAGGCCGGCAGAATGTTGCCGGCAGTCAGCCCGAACAGTGTACCAAACGACCATCCGGCGACAGCGACGACATCGATCCCGTATGTATAAAACGGACACAGATCCCCTTCGACAAGAGACGAGAGCCCGAAGATCTCATCAGTCACACAATAGGGCAGTATAAACCGATGGATATTCTTTGTCTTCGGATGAAGCTTCTGAGTGAGTGCGCAGCTCATCAGAAAATATCGCAGATTGACGATCAGACAGGTCATGATGATCTCGAATACGCCGGCACCTGAACCGAGCAGAGAGATCGCCGCGTATTCGCCGGCACTGGCCATCATGCCGGCCGACATGACAAATGCCTGCAGCCCGGTCATACCGATCGTGCGGGCTGATATGCCGACTGCAAACCCGACCGCGAAATATCCGAGTCCGACCGGAATCCCGTGCCGCATTCCTTTTGTAAACCACGTGCGATTTGTCATAAATGCTCCTGCTTCAGACTTTTTATCACGTTTAAGATTATTATAAGAGGACTGTTTTTTCAAGGGGAGCAATAGTATAATTATGATAACTATGGGAGAGAAGATTCGGTTAAATAAATACTTGCAGCAGGCCGGCATTTGCTCAAGGCGGGCGGCCGATGAGATGATCCGCGACGGTCGTGTTGAAGTTGGCGGAAAGACCGGCGTGCTCGGCCAGACTGTTGAATACGGGGCTGATGTGCGCGTCGACGGCAAACGCATTGAAGGCGGACACGATGAGCGCATCGTGATCGCATTTAACAAGCCGGCCGGGATCGTCTGCACCGAAGATCAGAACGATCCCCGCAATATTATCCGGTACATCGGCTATCCGAAGCGGATCACTTATGCCGGAAGGCTTGACAAGGATTCCGAGGGGCTGATGATCCTGACAAACGACGGGGATCTGATCGAACGCATGATGCGCGCCCGCTTCGGACACGAGAAAGAGTACGAGGTCACTGTCGATGCGGATCTTAGTGACGAAATGCTGGTTGGGATGCGAAACGGGGTTCCAATCGAAGTCGAAGACAGACATGCAAAAGACCGGAGCAGGCAAACGGTTGTCACACAGCCGTGCCGTGTCAGAAAGACCGGCAGAAGATCTTTTAAAATTATTCTGACACAGGGCCTGAACCGGCAGATCAGAAAAATGTGCGCGCACTATGGATTAGGCGTGAGACATTTGAGACGGATCAGGATCATGAATATCAGGCTCGGCGGGTTGGAAGAAGGCAAATGGAGAGACCTTTCCGGCGAAGAACTGAAGACACTGGAGTTGATGCTGACACCGGTCAACGATACGGAAGAACGGCAGGAGAAACCATCATGACGGAACAGGAATACAGACAGTTAAAAGCCGAGATTGAAGAGCATATGGACCGCTATTACAATCAGGACGAGCCTTCGATCAGCGATTACGAATACGACCGGCTGATGCAGCAGCTCAAGGCGGCCGAGAAGGAACATCCCGAATGGGTCACAGCCGATTCGCCGTCACAGAAAGTCGGAGGAACCGCGAAGCGCGAGGCCGGTGTGAAAGTCGAACACCGGGTACCGATGCTGTCGATCGAAGATGTCTTTACGAAAGACGATGTCATCGCATGGGTCGGAAAAGTCCATCAGATGCATCCGGAAGCTGTCTTCTCAGTTGAGACCAAGATCGATGGCCTTTCGGCAACACTTCGCTATGAGAGATCTGGTGCTGACGGTATGATGCATCTGACGCTCGGCGAGACGCGCGGTGACGGATTTGTCGGTGAAGACGTAACTGACAATATCCGGATGATCCCCGATGTCCCGCAGGCATTCAGTCTTCCGGTCGACGGTGATTATCTTGAAGTCCGCGGTGAGGTCTATATGAGCCACGCCGATTTTGAAGCTTACAATGACCGGCAGGAACAGGAGGGAAAGAAGATCGCGGCCAATCCGCGCAATCTTGCCGCCGGCACGCTCCGGCAGCTCGATTCGTCGATCGTCTCCGAGCGCGGACTCAGGATGTTCATTTTCAATGTTCAGGACGGTCCGGCTGAATTGATGCGCGGACACGGCGAAGGACTGACAATGCTCGGCGAATGCGGTCTGCCTGTCGTCTATCATGAGACCTGCAGGACGCCTGAACAGGTGATCGAAGCGATCGACAGGATCGGAGAGATGCGTTCAGACCTTCCCTACGATATCGACGGCGCTGTCGTCAAACTTGACACGGTTGCTCAGCGCAGCGACTTCCCGGCCGGAAGCAAATATTCGGCCGGCATGATCGCCTACAAGTATCCGCCTGAGGAACGACCAGTCGTGATGGTGTCTGTTGAGCCGACAGTCGGACGGACCGGCAAGATCGCGTTCATCGGTCATGTCGAAGACGCTGAGACCGGAAAACCCGCCAGACTCTGCGGGACAAATGTATCGAACGTGACGCTTCACAACCGCGACTATATGCGCAGCATGAAAATCGGAATCGGAGGCGTATACCGGATCCTGAAATCCGGTGATATCATCCCGCGCATCACCGGCGTCGTGACTGAACCCGACCGGCTCTATGAACCGCCTGAAAACTGTCCGGTATGCGGAGAAAAGCTGGACGACCAGGAGGGTGCCGCCGATCTGTTCTGCGTCAATCCCGCCTGTCCGGCGCAGCTGTCGAGAACGATTTCATATTTTACCGGTCGCAGCTGTATGGATATTGCGGGACTCGGCGAGACACTGGTCGACGCGCTGGTCAAAGAAGGATATCTGAAAGACTACACAGATATTTACCGGCTGAAAGAACACAGAGACCGGATGATCGAACAAGGCATCATCGGCAAGGAAAAGAACACCGATAAACTGCTTGCCGCCATTGAGAAGTCCAAGGAGAACAAACCGGAGCGCCTGCTGGCCGGACTGGGCATTCGCGGCGTCGGTCGTACGACGGCGGCCGCGCTGATCAGACATTTCGGCGGTATCAGACAGATCGAAGCAGCCGGCGAAGAAGACCTGTTAAATGTCCCTGACATCGGTGAGACGATCGCAAAAGCGATCACGGAATTCTTTGAAAATGAAGAGAACCGCGCGATGATCGATGCATTTGAAAATGCCGGCGTCAGGATGGAAGATGAAGGGACGGCGGGCACTGAAGAGCTGGCCGGCAAGACTTTTGTTATTACAGGGACACTGCCGTCAATGAGCCGCAGCGAAGCCAAGGAGTGGATCGAAGAACACGGAGGCAAAGTGACCGGCAGCGTCAGTAAGAAAACAGACTATCTGCTGGCAGGGGAGGCGGCCGGATCAAAACTTGACAAGGCGCAGGCTCTCGGTATCACGGTGATCGACGAGGATATGCTCAAACAAATGACGGCAGACTGAAGATATAACTTGTCAAAATAAAAGTAAAAATATATAATTAATTATCATAAAAGTTTCTTAGAGAGGAGCATAGTTATGGGCGAATTATTTACGAATTTTAAGGACCATGTCTCGGGACTTTTCGGCTCAGTAGCGAAGAAGACAGGCGAAGTCGTCGACTCCCAGAAATTAAAGGCACAGATCCGTTCACTTGAGCGCAGTAATCAGCAGGATTACGAGGAACTTGGCCGCATGGTATATGAGCAGTATTCTAACGGCGATACGGTCAGCGCTGAAGCATCGGCTCTCTGCGGAACGATCCGCGAGAGACTTGCCGAGATCGACCAGATCGATGATGACCTGTCTGTCCTGAAAGAGAATGGCAAGGAGACAACAGCAACAATGCGTGATTCTGCAAAGGGTGCAGCAGGCGCAGCCGGAAGCGGCGCCAAGAAAGCATTCGGAAGTGTCAAAGAGAAGATTTCCCCGAAAGTCGATGAGGCGAAAGAGAAGTACGGCCCGAAAGTAGACGAGATCAAAGGGAAAGTCAGCCCGAAAGTGGATGAGTTCAAAGAGAAGGTCGGCCCGAAGGTCAATGAATTCAAAGAGAAGGTCGGTCCGAAGGTAGATGAGTTCAAAGAGAAAGTCGGTCCGAAAGTAGATGAATTCAAAGAGAAGGTCGGTCCGAAGGTAGATGAGCTCAAAGAGAAAGTCGGCCCGAA
>CACYEU010000162.1 GCA_902773445.1 uncultured Lachnospiraceae bacterium
CAGCGTGAGGGAGCTGAGGGGCGCAAGAAGATGGTCACGATCACACGTTACGTGACGGTCGCGCTTTCCCTGATTGAGTCGTCCGCTATGGCGATCGGCTTCGGAAGACAGGGACTGCTTGTCAAATACAATTTCATGAACTGCATGATCGTCATTCTGACGCTGACAGCCGGCTCCGCATTCCTGATGTGGATCGGTGAGCGGATCACAGAAAAGGGCGTCGGAAACGGTATTTCGATCGTTCTGTTGATCAACATCGTTTCCAGAATGCCGAGCGATTTCCAGTCGCTGTATAAGCAGTTCATCAAAGGCGAGAAGCTGGCAAGCGCGCTGCTGTACGCACTGATCATCATTGCGATTATGCTTGCAGTCGTTGTATTCGTCATCATTCTGCAGGATGCAGAGAGGCGTATCGCGGTACAGTACTCACAGAAGGTACAGGGCCGCAGATCGGTCGGAGGCCAGTCCTCCTTCATTCCGCTTAAGGTCAATACGGCCGGCGTTATCCCGATCATTTTTGCCTCCTCGATTATGCAGTTCCCGGTGGTGATTGCTTCGTTTTTCGGGCATCGCGATACAGAGATCTTAAAGGGTTTCTCATCAGGCAACTGGCTTGATCCCGGCTCTATGAAATACTCATGGGGTCTGCTGGTATACATCGTACTGACCGTGTTCTTCGCATATTTCTATACAGCGATTACATTTAATCCGCTTGAGATCGCGAACAACATGAAAAAGAGCGGTGGGTTTATCCCCGGCATTCGTCCGGGCAAACCGACGTCGGACTACCTGACAAGGATTCTGAACTATATCATCTTTATCGGTGCGTGCGGACTTGTCATCGTCCAGGTCATTCCGTTCTTCTTCAACGGTGTGTTCGGCGCTGATGTCTCGTTCGGAGGAACCTCCCTGATCATCGTCGTAGGCGTTGTTCTGGAGACACTGAAGCAGATCGAGTCGAGAATGCTTGTACGTAATTACAGAGGTTTTTTGAATAACTGATTCATGACAGAAAGCAATTTCGGAGGGTATTTATGAATATCATTATGCTCGGAGCACCAGGCGCAGGGAAGGGTACCTTTTCAGCGTTTCTGGAAGAGAAATACAACATTCCGCATATTGCGACCGGATATATTTTCAGAGAGAACATTAAGAACAACACAGATCTCGGACAGAAGGCAAAGAGCTATATGGATCAGGGCCTTCTCGTCCCCGATGAGCTTGTAGTCAGTCTGGTGGCCGACCGTCTGGCGGCCGATGACTGCAAAAAGGGCTTCATCCTTGACGGCTTCCCGCGCACACTCGTGCAGGCGGAAGCGCTCAAGGAGACGCTTGAGAAGGCAGGCGCCGTGATCGATTATGCGATCAACATCGAGGCACCGGATCAGTTTATCGTTGACCGGATGGCCGGACGGCGCGTCTGCAAGGGATGCGGAGCATCCTACCACCTCGTCAACGTACCGCCGAAGAAAGAGGGCATCTGTGATGTCTGCGGCGGCGAGCTGATTCAGCGCGAAGACGATGCACCGGAGACGGTGGCGAAGAGACTCGAAGTCTACCACAGCGAGACACAGCCTCTGATCGACTATTACGAGAAGGAAAAGGTTCTGAAGTCCGTTGACGGTACAATCGGGCGCGACAACGTCTTTAAGGTGTTGTCCGAGATGGTGGGAGATGCTTGACATCGAAGCCGGAATGCCGGTACGTTCCACGGCCGGTCATGATAAAGGGCACTGGTATCTGGTCCTGAGACAGGAGGGCAGCACAGCCTGGCTGGTCGACGGACACACGCGGACGGCAGCAAGACCGAAGAAGAAGAATAAGAAACATCTTCAGCCGGTCAGAGCAAGAGCTGATATGGAGAAGATGGATGCCGGTGCAATAACAGCGTATCTTAAGGATTTTTATCAGAAAGACCAAGAGGAGAAACGTTCATGTCGAAAGCAGATGTCATAGAGATTGAAGGCGTTGTAGTGGAGAAGCTTCCGAATGCCATGTTCCGGGTTAAGCTGGAAAACGGGCATGAGGTTCTCGCTCATATCAGCGGTAAGCTGAGGATGAATTTCATCAAGATTCTTCCCGGCGACACAGTCACGCTGGAGCTTTCTCCTTATGACCTGTCCAAGGGACGTATCATCTGGCGTGATAAATAAGAAGGCTTCAATAAGGAGGTAAACATCATGAAGGTTCGTTCTTCCGTTAAACCTATGTGCGAAAAGTGCAAGGTTATTAAACGTAAAGGTAAGGTCCGCATTATTTGCGAGAACCCCAAGCATAAACAGAGACAAGGATAAAGAAACCAAGAGAGGAGGAAGCACATGGCTCGTATAGCAGGTGTGGATTTGCCCAGAGACAAGCGTGTTGAAATCGGACTCACATATATTTACGGTATCGGTCTGACCAGTTCCAAGAGAATTCTGGCTGACGCCGGTGTGAATCCCGATACCCGTGTCCGCGATCTGACTGACGAAGAAGTCAAGAAGATCAGCACAGTTATCGATGACACGCAGATGGTCGAAGGTGATCTCAGACGTGAGAGACAGCTTAATATCAAGCGTCTTCGTGAGATCAACTGCTACCGCGGGATCCGTCATCGTAAGTCTCTTCCCAGCAGGGGACAGAACACCAAGACGAATGCCCGTACATGCAAGGGACCCA
>CACYEU010000163.1 GCA_902773445.1 uncultured Lachnospiraceae bacterium
AATCAGGCTGTACACATAAATTGGACAACAGAAAAGAAGGACCCCGGGCAGATAAACCCTTGATCCTTCTTGATTCTTCTTGATTTTTCAGGCTATGTTTTTTTCACAGCCTCCATGTTTTAATGAATCTTAATTGCAGATACCAAAGACTTCTGGAAAGCTTCTGCTCTTACATGCAGGCATCGGCGTCATGCATAGCTTTGATCTTGGCATCGTCGTATCCGAGGATCTCCTTCATGATCTTATCGGTATCTTCGCCAAGAAGCGGAGCCGGTTTCTGGATCTCGTCCTCTACGCCCTGAATCTTGATCGGGCAGCCCGGGAAGGATACTTCATCCTTGAAGCCCGGATCATAAACCTTCCAGAGCATATTTCTTGCTGCGATCTGCGGAAGCTCGCAGACCTGCTTGATATCGTTGATCTGACCTACCGGAATGCCGGCTTCTACGAGCTTTTCTTCGATCTCGGAGAAGTTGAGCGTCGTGCTCCACTCGTTGACTTCCTTATCAAGATCCGGAGTGAAGTTCTTGCAGCGGTCATCATTGGTCTTGAATCTCGGATCGTCGATCAGATGCTCCTTGTGCATGATCACGCAAAGCTTAGCCCAGAGCTTGTCGGTGCCGCAGCCCATGGTGAAATCGCAGTCCTTCGCATGGAAGCTTGCAAACGGGGCGATACTCGGGTCAATGTTGCCCTGGCGCTGCGGAACGAATCCGCCGATCGTATAGTCAACGACAAAGTTCTCCATGACAGAGAACAGGGTATCCAGCATTGCAACATCCAGTCTACAGCCTTCGCCGGTCTTCTCTCTCTTATAAAGAGACATCAGAATACCCATGCAGAGATAAGCGCCCGAATAGTTATCGCCGATCGACGGTCCGATCTTGACCGGCGGCTGGTCCGGATAACCGGTAACGCTCATCATGCCGCTCATTGCCTGTGCGACAACATCATATGCGGGTCTGGAAGCCAGCGGTCCGTTGATGCCGAATCCGGAAATCGATCCGTAGATGATCCTCGGATTAATGCGCTTCAGTTCCTCGTACGGGAAGCCCAGTTTTGCAAAAGTGCCGACTTTATAGTTTTCACAGATTACATCAGATTTTGCAATCAGTTCACGCAGGATCTGCTTGCCCTCTTCGGCCTTCAGATTCAGCACCATGCCCTTTTTGTTACGATTGACATAAGCATAGTATCCGCTGTAGTCATTGACGATCGGGCCCCACCCTCTGGTCTGGTCACCGATCGGTGCCTCGATCTTAATTACTTCCGCGCCCATATCGGCCAGCTGCATCGTACAGAACGGTCCGCTGTAAGCCTGTGTAAGATCTAGAACGCGAATGCCCTCTAAAGGTCTGCTCATAATCATATTCCCCCTGATCAGAATGTTATTTGATGTCTGAAATTTTACTATATACTGTCTTTTCAAACATAGTATATTTGTACTATATCAACAGACTTTGGCTTTGTCAATGAGACTGCCCCGATCATTTCCGCGGTCTATTTTATCGTCATTTTCTTTGCTATTTCAGGCATTGACAAACCCGTTTATATGTGGTAGTTTTAGCGTATTAGAGTGATAAAATTTCACTTTATGAAAGGACGGCTTATTTTTATGAATACAAAACTGCAGACTGAAGAAGTTGACCATTTATTTGACGCGATCCTGACTCTAAAGAACAGGGAAGACTGCTACCGTTTCTTTTCCGATTTATGCACGATCAAGGAGTTGCTTGCCATGGCGCAGCGCTTTGAGGTCGCCCTGATGCTGAAGGATAAAACCACTTATCTGGATATTGCAGAGAAAACCGGTGCCTCCACCGCGACCATCAGCCGCGTTAACCGTTCTCTTTCCTACGGGGAGGACGGCTACCAGATGGTCTTTGAAAGACTGAATCTCTGATCTGATCCGATCTGCCCGGTCCGGCATAAAAAACAACTCCCGTCTCTTTTACGAGGCGGGAGCCTTTATTGTTTTTAAGTTCTTATCAGTCTCCGATTTCTCCGGTCTTCACCGATCTGCCGGATCAGTCTGCGCCGTAAGCCATTCTGAAGATAGCCAGCATGTCCTCATACTCAAGCGGCTTGTATCCGCTGATCACGCGGGTCTTCCCGAAGCTGCACATTTCCGCAAGCTTTTCGATCTCATCTTCCTGAATGCCGAGTTCCCTGATATTGGTCGGCATGCCGAGCTCACGATAATACTGCTCCTGTCTGCGGATGCCCTCCAGGACCGTCTTCTCCGGATGCTCATAGTCTTCGTGCACGCCCCAGACATTGACAGCGAACTGCACGAAGCGGCTGACATTCGACTCCCAGGCATATCTTGCCCAGCTGCCCCAAAGCGCGGAAAGTCCCGCGGCGTGTGTAATATCCGTATGAAGTCCGGACAGTTCGTGCTCCAGCTGGTGAACGGTCAGCACCCATCTGCGCCCGCTGCCCGTCAGGTCGTTGTGCGCAAGGGAACCTGCCCACATCATATTGGCGCGCGCTTCGTAATTATCCGGGTTGAATACCGCTTCTTTCCCGGCCTTAATGATCGTGCGCATCACCGCTTCCGCCAGCGCGTCCGTCAGCCAGGTGTCTTCTCCCGGTGAGAAATAACGCTCCATCGTATGCATGGCAATGTCAACGGCGCCGCAGGCTGTCTGGAATTTGCTGACAGAGTAAGTCAGCTCCGGATTCTCGATCGTGAACTGTAC
>CACYEU010000164.1 GCA_902773445.1 uncultured Lachnospiraceae bacterium
ACCGGAATACCGCTTATCCTCACGGCTGTTTGCGATCATTCTGAGGACTGTCTCCCGCTTCCCGACGATAACGACGAGCCGCCTGGCCCTGGTGACCGCTGTGTAAAGAAGATTCCGGTTCATCAGCTGTCTCGGGCCGGACAGGAGCGGCAGAATGACTGCCTCGTACTCGCTGCCCTGTGATTTATGGATCGTGACTGCATAGGCGAGTTCAAGCTCCTGCAGCTCATCGCGCTCATAGCAGACGATCCGGTCATCGTCAAACTGAACTTCGATCTGCTCACTCTCGGGATCCGCCGATATGACTTTTCCCATATCACCGTTGAATATCCCCTCCCCGGTCTCGATCACGATACCGCGTCTGCCGCGGACTTCCCACTTCTTCCTGTAATTGTTTTTGATCTGCATGACTTTGTCGTTGCGCCTGAACGTTTTGTCAGCATATGTTATTTCGCCTTTTTTTGAAGAAGGCGGGTTGAGTGACTTCTGGAACATATCGTTGAGCTGTCCGACGCCGAGGCCTCCGAGCCGTGTCGGCGTCAGGACCTGGATCTCTTCGCGGTTCACTTTCAAAAACCGCGGCAGTTTCTCTTTGAGCAGTGACAGAATTTCCTCCCGGATCACGATTTCATTGCTGCGCTGCATGATAAAGAAATCATCGCTTTTATTGTCCAGTCTGATTTCTTCGCCGCGGTTGATCCGGTGCGCATTCAGAACGATATCGCTCTGCCCTTCCTGCCTGAAGATCTTTGTCAGCATGACGATCGGGAACAGATGTGACTCGATCAGATCCGACAAGATCCGTCCGCATCCGACACTCGGAAGCTGGTCTTTGTCACCGGCAAGCACCAGATGCGTTCCGACCGGAACCGCCTTCAGGAGGGCGTGCATCAGCGACAGATCGACCATTGACATTTCATCGATGATGATCAGATCGGCTTCCAGCGGATTCTCGTCATTCCGCGCAAACATCCCGGTTCCTTCCGCGCCGGCTCCGACTTCCAGCAGCCGGTGGATCGTCTTTGCCTCAAAACCGGTTGCTTCGGTGATCCGTTTGGCCGCGCGTCCGGTCGGTGCCGCAAGCAGAAAACTCATTCTCTGCGCGATCGCGCAGTCAATCATCGCATTGATCGTCGTTGTCTTTCCGGTTCCCGGTCCTCCGGTCAGAATCATGACACCGCTTTCAAGCATGGTGACCACAGCCTGTCTCTGTTGTTCATCCAGAGTGATATCGGCTTTCTTTTCCAGTTTGTCCAGGCTCTTCTGAACGGTTTTCTGATCGACTTCCTGACTGATGTTGAGATCGAGGATCATCTGTGCCGTGTGCAGTTCCATGTAATAGTATGAGGACAGATAGATTCTGCGGTT
Source organism: uncultured Lachnospiraceae bacterium (assembly GCA_902773445.1). GTDB lineage: Bacteria > Bacillota > Clostridia > Lachnospirales > Lachnospiraceae > RUG842. Next base: position 1,369 of record CACYEU010000164.1, read on the forward strand.
GTCCTGATCTCCCGCGCGGCCCGGCTGCATTGCGATCAGCCGGTCAAGAGTCAGTTCAAGAAGCAGCTCGTCCAGATCGAACTGATCGACCGCCAAAAGCTCACAGGTCTTCTGATAGACAAAATCCTCCGGAAGATAGACGTGGCCTTCGCCGACTGCCTGCTGCAGGGCATAGAGTATGCCGCTTCTGATCCTGAATTTGGAGTCGCGCGGTATACCGGCTTTAATGGCGATCTCATCCGCCGTTTTAAAGCCGACACCGTCGATATCCTCGGCAAGTTTGTACGGATTCTTTTGTAAAATGCTGTATAGGGATTCACCGTATCGATCGTAGATTTTGACGGACAGACCGGGCGTGATGCCGAAGCTTTCCATGTACATCATTGCCTGTCGCATACCGCGTTTCTCTTCGATCTGTTCGCCGATCCGGCGCGCCATCCGGTCACTGATGCCCTTGATCTCGGCAAGCCTTTCAGGCTCCTCCTCGATCACGCGGAACGTCTCTTCGCCGAATCGTTCGACAATACGCGCCGCCATTTTTTCTCCGACGCCTTTGACGGCCCCGGAACCGAGATAACGGGCGATCGATGTGATATCATCAGGTGTTTTTTCGGTGAGTTTTTTGACCAGCCACTGCATGCCATAGGTCGGATGCAGCGTGAACTCTCCTTCAACTTCGACGGATTCGCCTTCGCTGATCAAAGGGACGGTGCCGACACAGGTCACTTCTCCGTCATCGTTTTCAAGGACAAAGACCGTATAGCCGTTGTCCTCATTGCGGAAAATGATATGATCCACATAACCGGTGATCCGATCCATCGTTCACCTCTTATGCGGGAAGCAGATAGCCGGAACGGCCGTTCTGCAGATACTTTCCGATACCGAGGGCCAGCGCTCTGACCGGTTCACCCGCCGTCATCGTTCTGATCCTGGTCTTTGCGGCGATCAGCTGTTCCATGCCGCGCATCCGGCTTCCTCCGCCGGTCAGGATAATGCCGCGCTGCAGTATGTCCGCACATAATTCCGGCGGTGTCTGTTCAAGGACAGACAGCACGGTATCGATGATCTTCCGGCTTGATTCACTCAAAGCCTCGCGGGTCTGTTCCGATGAGATCTCGATCTCCTCAGGCATACCTGTTCTCAGGCTCCGGCCGGTAAATGTCATCGTCAGATCATTGACCAGAGGATAGACTGTTCCGATCTGCATCTTGATCTCTTCAGCCGTCTGGTCACTGATCCTGACTTCGTATTTGCGCCGGACATAGTCGACGATCGCCTCTGTGAAATCATCACCTGCCACGCGCAGGGCTTTGGCGATGACAGGATAACCGAGAGCAACCACTCCGACATCGGTCTTTCCGGCACCGATGTCTACCACGACACTGCCGGTCGGACGCCCGGCGTCGATGCCGGCGCCGAAAGCAGCCGCCAGCGGCTCCTCGATCAGTTCAACATCACGCGCACCGACAGAATATCCTGCTTCCAATGCCGCGCGTGTTTCGACCTGAGTCGCCCCGGACGGGACGCTCAGACAGATCTTCGGCTTTAAAATGCTGCGCCGTCCGATTGCTTTGGTCACGAAATAACGCACCATTTCCTCAGCCATCTTATAGTCGGCGATAATGCCGCGGCGGATCGGACGGATCGCAACCAGATTCGCGTCCCCCCGTGTCAGCAGCATATAGGCTTCCTCACCGATACCGCGGATCATCTCCAAAGAGCGGTCATAAGCGACAAGTGACGGTTCTTTCAGTACGATTCCCCTGTTCCGCACATAGACCAGCACGCTGTCTGTTCCAAGATCTATTCCGACGTCGAGTGCCATAATATCTCCTTCAGATACTGTCCTGTAAATGATTCTTTAACTTCCGCGACCTGTTCGGGCGTTCCGCTCGCAATCAGCGTGCCGCCTGCGTCACCGCCTTCCGGTCCTAAATCAATGATATAATCAGCCGTTTTGATCACATCGAGATTGTGTTCGATCACGATCACGGTATTGCCGTCTCCGACAAGACGCTTCAGGATCGCTGTCAGCTTCTTGACATCCTCAAAATGAAGACCTGTCGTCGGTTCGTCGAGGATATAGACCGTCTTTCCGGTCGAACGCTTTGACAATTCGCTTGCCAGCTTGATCCGCTGCGCTTCACCGCCGGAAAGCTGCGTCGACGGCTGTCCGAGTTTGATATAACCGAGACCGACATCATAGAGCGTCTGCAGTTTTCTCGTCACAGACGGCACATGCCTGAAGAATTCTAACGCCTCTTCAACGGTCATATCGAGCACTTCGAAAATGTTCTTGCCCTTGTACTGCACCTCGAGCGTCTCGCGGTTGTAGCGCTTGCCGTGGCACACTTCACAGGGAACATAGACATCCGGCAGGAAGTGCATCTCTATCTTGATAATACCATCTCCACGGCATTTTTCACAGCGTCCGCCGTGAACATTGAAGCTGAAACGCCCTTTCTTGTAGCCGCGCATCTTTGCGTCGGGCGTTGCCGCAAACAAATCCCTGATCAGATCAAAGACGCCGGTATAGGTCGCCGGATTTGAGCGCGGTGTACGTCCGATCGGAGATTGATCGATATCGATGACTTTATCGAGTCCGCTGATTCCTTCGATTGCCCTATGTTTTCCGGGGATGACTCTCGCGCGGTTCAGATCGCGCGCCAGCCGCTTATAGACGATCTCGTTAAGCAGTGAGGACTTCCCTGATCCCGAGACACCGGTCACGCACGTCAGCACGCCGATCGGAAAACTCACATCAAGGTTTTTCAGGTTGTTCTCCTTTGCCCCGCGCACCGTGAACCATCCTTTGGGTTCAAGGCGTTCAGCTGGAACCGGGATCTCCCGGCGACCGGCAAGATAATCTCCGGTGATCGATTTACGGCATCTCTCCAGATCGGCCGCCGTACCGATCTCGAGTATTTCTCCTCCGTGCTCTCCGGCTCCCGGGCCGATATCGACGATGCAGTCGGCTTCGCGCATCGTCTCCTCATCGTGTTCAACGACGATCAGCGTATTGCCGAGATC
>CACYEU010000165.1 GCA_902773445.1 uncultured Lachnospiraceae bacterium
AGCCTTCTCGACATCGCGGAAGTCGGACGAAACCCCGGAAATACCGAGAATACCCGATTTCTTATTGAGAATATCATCGATATCCTCGGAGGATATATTTTCCTGCTGTTCGAGGAAGAAGACGATCGACGGATCAATATCACCGCACCGTGTCCCCATTGCGAGGCCGGCCAGAGGCGTAAATCCCATCGATGTGGCATAGACTTTACCGTTCCGGATCGCGCAGATCGAGGCGCCATTTCCCAGATGACAGGTCAAAAGCTTCAAGTCCTCCAGCGGCCGCCTCAGCATCAGGGCAGCGCGCTGGGCAACGTATTTGTGACTGGTGCCGTGGAAGCCGTAGCGGCGCACACCGTATTTCTCATAGTACTCATACGGAATCGGATAAATGTATGATTCCGGCGGCATTGTCTGATGAAAAGCCGTGTCAAAAACCGCTGTCATCGGCACATCCGGCATCAGCTCTTTACATGCCTTAATGCCGCTGATCGAGGCGCCGTTGTGGAGCGGTGCCAGATAGGTCAGTGTCTCCAGTTTCTTGAGGACCTTGTCGTCGATGATCACACTGTTGGAATAGTACTCGCCCGCGCTCACGAACCGGTGTCCGACGGCTTCGATCTCGGAAAGGTCATCAAGGACTCCATACTCTGCTCCGGTCAGCGTTTCGAGCACTGTCTGAATTGACTCTTTGTGATCATTAGCAGGGATCTCGCTCTCATAGACGGCATTGTCGCGCATACGGCGATGCCTGATCGCGGTTCCCGGTGTCCCGATGCGTTCGACCAGACCTCTGGCCATGACCATTTCGTGGGTCATGTCGAGCATCTGATATTTGAGTGATGAACTGCCGCAGTTTAACACTAATACCTTCATACCATATTCTCCCTTCTAAGCGCGACCCGGGGTATTCTGTTTTGTCAGGTCGTTGTCTCAGCCTTGTTTTCTGCTGTCTTCTCTTTTCTGCGCCGCGGCAGCAGTACAAGCGATGACCCCAGAATACCGATGATCAGACCGCCGATACCTGCCAGTGCCAGCTGACCGGTGCCGAATGTTGACGCCGCATTGCCTGCAAATGCGCCTTCATCTGCTTTCCAGTAGAGGCGGACGCCGCCTTTCTTATTATTGTATGACCATGCGGTATCACCCAGGTCGACGACATTTGTATATGTGAACAAATGGAGTCCCGTCTTGTATCCTTCGGGTGCATTTTTACCATACTGCACTTTCAGGGAGTCGGCAAGGATCGGATCTCCCTTATCCTGCGACTTGACTGTATAAAGCGCGATCCACTCCTGACCCATGTCGGCATTCAGATCCGCGATGTCGTAACAATAATGATCCTGATCCTTGTAATCACTGACGCCGTCATTCCAGTCGCCGATCTCGCCGACCTCAGGGCGGTTGCATTTGACCGCCGTATAATACTCATATGTTTTGAAATCGATCGTCTTCTTCTGATTGCCTTTTTCATCGAGAATCGGCTCGCCGTTATCATCAGTCAGGTATGTTACAATATCAGATTCGTCGACGATCATGCGTGGGATCGGCTTCATGTCTCTGTCATAGTATTTCCACATCTGGATACCCTTGACGATCGCGGCAGCGACCAGGATCGCTCCGCCGACACCCATCATCCAGCGTCCGGCAGTCCGGTGATAACAGTTTTCGAGCCCTTCCTGTGCCGCTTTCAGATCTGCGGCACCGGCATTTTTCATCCATGGATCGCTCGATTTCATCATCTCTTTCGCTGAATCGATGGCATCCCTGAAATACTGAACACCGATCGGGTTATCAACATACTCACTTGTCAGCTTAAAATACATGACCACGCCCGAAACCATCGTAACAGCGCCGACAGCGGCGGCCACATAAGACGTTATCGCGACAATACCGGAGTTATCCCAAATCTTATCGAACGCCTGTCCTTTGCCCGCATTCTGCTCCATAAGGGCTTCATTGGTGATCGCCACACCTGTGCGGAATGCCTCGCGGTTGACACCGGTATAAATGGAAAACTCGGTCTTGTCTCCGAATAATTCTTTGATGTCCGGAAGCGCGTATTTGAGGGCGTCCATATTTCCGAAGCCGATCATCAGAAGCGAGTGCAGCGACAGGAAGTCCATAGAAGCCCTCTGTCCCTCAGAAAGGCCTGCTGCCAGAGGCAGAAAATAGTCCGGTTCAGGATTGTACCACTCGTCGTCCGCGGGATTGAAGAAATCACCGAGAGACTCACCCCAGTCACCTTCATACGGGATCTCGTAGAGATTGTAGTATACCGCCATGGTACTCATGAATTTGTTCAGATCTGCCTCGCCGGTTCCCTTCTCCTCATTGTACAGTGATTCAAAGAAGCTGTTCAGCCTCTCCAGATACGCGTCATTATCCTCATCATCGTGGGGCCAGAGGTCGTTTTCCTCACTGTAATCTTCAAACCACAGCATCTCATCATGGATGCTGTCCCACTGATCGGCCAGATCGGAGGCTGCGTCGCCGTAATTCTCGTTCAGATACTGTACGGCTTCCGATGCGGTAACGTCTCTGCCCTCGGCTTCGGGAGCATATTTCGGGAGATTCTCCGAAAGCTCATCGCCTGTCAGCTTGGAAGCACGTTCAAGCCATGTCTCCTCACCGTCATCCGCGCCGAATGCCAGATATGTCTCCATCACAAGTATGGCAGGTCCGCTGCTCTCCAGCAGGATCTGCTCCAGATCAACGCCGTTCTCATTTCCTTCCTGCATGCTCTTTTCATCAAACAAGTCTCCCAGATGCAATCCGGTATCATGAACGGCGACAGGATCATCCGGATCACCGTCATAAAACTTGTTCAGCATCATATGGGAAAGATCTGCCCTCTCTTTGCCATAACTGTTGTCTGTTTTCTTACGGTTCGCGCGGTACTCTTCGATCACGACTTTGAAATTGTTGATCAGCTCCTTGATCTCCGTCTTCTTTTCATTGATCAGCTTCTCGTATTCAGGGATGCTGTAACCGCCCTTCATGTTCATGACAGCCATGTCGGTGATCGCGTCTTTCTTGTCATTGGTCCGGCGGATACCCATCACCGCGGCGACATTATCCTTAGCGAGATCGTTGTTGTCATACCATGACGCCTTGCCGGCATTGAAATCGCCTTCTACCGGCTCCCAGCCGGCCTTTTTCAGTCTCTCCACCGCCTTTTTCTCAGTCTTGTCATAAGCGATAAAGACATCCTGAACATACTTTCCGGATTCTTCTTCCTCCGCGTACACTGCCGCAGGAGCATTTGCCGCCGTCAGACCGAGAGTCATCGCGGCAGCGAGTAAGATTGCTGTGAACTTGCTAATCAACTGTTTTCCCATTGTGTCCACCTTTTTCTGTTTTTTGGCCGGTCAGGCAGTTCGATCATCCGGATTTCGTTGTGGATCATCTGCCCGACTTTCGTGGTTTCAGAAAGCTGATGTAACCTCATTTTGATTTTATCATTATTTGAGAAAGATTTCATTTACCAGAGCGGTTAAATGCCTCACAGTTTCGGGGTTCGTTTATAGACAGTCTGCGCGGTTTTTTGATAAAATGTTATGCGGAGGATCAACACATAAATGGCAAAGACTCAGGACAACAGGCAGCTGGTCAGATCGAACCAGATCCTGAAGAAAAAATTTTCCCAGTATCTGATTCCGACGACGATCACCTACGCGGCTCTGTCACTCAATGAATTTGTCGACAGTATGCTGGTGTCGAATCTGCTCGACAGCACCGCGATGGCGATCGTCGGCCTC